>CBDUPS010000082.1:0-6667 GCA_965369155.1 uncultured Spongiibacteraceae bacterium | reverse complement strand
ACGAGTTACTTTTGCAGGGTCTAAAATACCAAACTTAATCATGTCACCGTATTCACCGGTAGCTGCGTTGTAGCCAAAGTTGCCTTTTCCAGCGCTTACTTTATCTAATACAACTGAAGGTTCATCACCTGAGTTGGCAACGATTTGACGTAGTGGTGATTTCATTGCTCGAATGGCTGCTGCAATACCACTGTTTTGGTCTTCGTTGTCGCCTTCTAATTTATTCAGTTTGGCAACGGCACGAACCAAGGCAACACCGCCCCCTGGCACAACGCCTTCTTCAACTGCTGCACGGGTTGCATGTAATGCATCTTCTACTCGTGCTTTTTTCTCTTTCATTTCGATTTCAGTGGCAGCGCCTACTTTAATAACCGCTACACCGCCTGCAAGTTTAGCAACACGCTCTTGCAGTTTTTCACGATCGTAATCAGAGGTTGTGTTTTCAATCTGTACTCGAATTTCTTTTACTCGAGCTAAGATTTCAGCTTTTTTACCTGCGCCATCAATAACAGTGCTGTTGTCTTTATCCATAACAACACGCTTCGCCTGACCTAAGTGATCAAGTGTTGCAGACTCAAGGTCTAAGCCAATTTCTTCTGCGATAACGGTACCACCAGTTAAAATAGCAATATCTTGCAACATCGCTTTACGACGATCACCAAAGCCTGGAGCTTTACATGCGGCAACCTTAACAATGCCGCGCATGTTATTAACCACTAATGTTGCTAGAGCTTCCCCTTCAACATCTTCGGCCACAATAACCAACGGTCTGCCCGATTTAGCCACTTGCTCTAACAATGGTAATAATTCACGAATGTTAGAGATTTTTTTATCAACTAATAAGATATACGGCTCTTCTTGCTCTACCGACATATTCTCTTGGTTGTTAATGAAGTAAGGCGATAGATAACCACGATCAAACTGCATACCTTCAACAACATCCAACTCGTTCTCAAGACCACTACCTTCTTCAACGGTAATAACGCCTTCTTTGCCTACTTTATCCATAGCAGTAGCAATAATTTCACCAATAGAAGAATCGCTATTTGCTGAAATAGTACCTACTTGGGCAATTGATTGACTGTCAGAACAAGGCTTTGATATTTTTTTGATTTCATCAACCGCTGCTGCGATTGCTTTATCAATACCGCGCTTTAAATCCATAGGATTCATGCCCGCAGCAACTAACTTTAAGCCTTCATTAACAATGCTCTGCGCTAGAACAGTAGCAGTGGTTGTGCCGTCACCTGCTACATCGTTAGCTTGTGAGGCCACTTCTTTTACCATCTGTGCACCCATATTTTGAAACTTGTCTTCTAGCTCAATATCTTTGGCAACAGATACACCATCTTTAGTAATAAGTGGTGACCCAAAAGACTTCTCTAATACCACATTGCGGCCTTTTGGTCCTAATGTTGCTTTTACTGCATCCGCTAGAATGTTGACACCTATTAACATTGATTGGCGGGCATCATCACCAAATTTTACTTCTTTAACCATGATCTTAATCCTATTGTTAAATTGATTATCAGTGAACTATTAGCAACGTTTTACTTTTTAGCTTTAGCTGCTTTAGTGGTTTTAGTCGCTTTAGGCTCTTTAACGGCCGTAGGCGTAACCACACCATAAATTTCATTCTCACTCAGAATGATAACTTCCTCGCCATCAATCTTTACTGTGCTGCCTGCGTAAGGGCCAAAAATAACTTCATCACCGACCTTTACAGCTAATGGACGTAGTTCGCCATTCTCTTTTAAAGCACCGTCACCTACAGCAATAACTTTACCCTGATTGGGCTTTTCTTTTGCAGAGCCGGTTAGAATAATACCGCCTGCTGAAGTTACCTCTTCTTCTTGACGCTTAACGACAACCCGGTCGTACAAAGGACGAATATTCATTGTTTTTTCTCTCCAATTTATAAAATCTACTTTCGTATTTTTTGTATCACTCTGCCTCTTACAAAGAGTAAGTGGTGATGGGACAGGTATATGGGGCTAGCACAGAAAGATTCAACCCCAAAAATGAAAAAAATATTACTTAATTTATCTATTTAGTTTTGATGTTCATCATCGCGACGAAACTCACCATCAATAACCTGATGACCTTGCCTATCGCGGTACACCTCAGACTGGCGATGACCTGAATAAGCTGCAGATGTGACCACCAAGCTATTCTTAATTAGCCGCTTAATAATGGCTTTACGCAATGGCGGTAGCAAACAGGCAAAACCAATAAAGTCGGTAAAGAAGCCTGGGGTTAATAATAATGCGCCCCCTACCGCTAAAATAATGCCCTCTAGCATTTCTTGGGCTGGCATTTCGCCTTGCTCCATACGCCAATTCGCTTTCTGCAGCGTTGCTAAGCCTTGCTGCCTTAGCAAATTAATGCCAATGATAGCCGTTACAATAACCAAGCCTATCGTAGGCCACACCCCTATACTCTGCCCCACTTTAATTAAAATAAACATTTCAATAATGGGCACAATAACAAATACAACTAATAATCCACGCACAAGCGACACCTTTTTTAGTTAACTTCTATCAACATGGGGGTTATTTTTTTAATTACAACAATTCTATAACATACGGAAAAACTATAACACGACACCACAGCCGTAATAATACTTGCTAGAATAGCGGCAAACCCACACAGCATTGAGGATTACTATGAACTTAAAAGATAAAGTTATTGTTATAACCGGCGGCGGACAAGGGCTTGGTCGCTCTATGGCTGTGGCTTTAGCTACCAAAGGCGCCAAATTAGCTTTGGTGGATTTAAACCAAGAAAAGCTCGATGAGACAGTGACTTTATGCAAGCAAGCCGGTGGCGATGGTAAAGCGTACCTTGCCAATATCGCCAAAGAAGATGAAGTGATTGGTTTGTTCGATCAAGTCATCGCTGATTTTAAAACTGTTGATGGCTTAGTCAATAATGCCGGTATCACCCGTGATGGTTTATTAGTGAAAGGTAAAAATGGCGAAGTGGTTAAGCGGATGTCATTACAAGAGTGGCAATCGGTGATTGATGTAAATTTAACCGGTGTGTTTTTATGTGGTCGAGAAGCCGCTACACGTTTTATTGAGCATAATGTACAAGGTCTTATTCTTAATATCTCTAGCTTGTCTAAATCAGGTAACTTAGGGCAAACCAATTACACGGCGGCAAAAGCGGGTGTTGCTGGCATGACGGTTACTTGGGCTAAAGAGCTGGGCC
The DNA here is from genome assembly GCA_965369155.1 of uncultured Spongiibacteraceae bacterium. Lineage (GTDB taxonomy): Bacteria > Pseudomonadota > Gammaproteobacteria > Pseudomonadales > CBDUPS01 > CBDUPS01. The sequence goes on along the minus strand of CBDUPS010000082.1, from coordinate 3,454 downwards.
GTTATGGTATTCGCTGTGCGGGTATTGCCCCGGGGTTTATTGCCACTGATATGGTCGCGGCAATGAAGCCTGAAGTATTAGAGAAGTTATCGGCTCAAGTTCCCCTTAACCGTTTAGGTACCCCTGAGGAAATCGCACAAACTGCCGTTTATATTTTTGAGAACGATTACTACAACGGTCGTACCTTAGAAATGGATGGCGGTATTCGCATCTAAGCTTTATTGTTGGAATATAAAAAGCCGTAGTAAGACAAACTTGCTGCGGCTTTTTTATTGGTAGCGATATCGTATTTAAAACGCTTAACCTACCTTTATCTTTTTATCTGTCCAGTAAATTAACAACAACACAGGTAAACCCATGGCAGAAACAATAAGAAAGAAGCTTGTATAGCCTACACTATCAACCATACCACCGGAGTAACCCCCCATTAATTTAGGCAGCAATGTCATTAGCGAGCTAAAAATAGCATATTGCATTGCGGTAAATCGTACATCCACCAAACTTGATAAAAAGGCAATAAACGCGGCACTGGCAAAACCTCCCACTAAATTATCAACCGACACCACAAAATATAACCAGCGTAAATCGTGGCCGCTATAAACCAAAATAATAAACAATAAATTAGTTAGAGCCACAAGCAATGCACCGATAAATAAAATACGCATCACGCCGTAGCGCATGGTTAATATACCCCCTAAAAAACCACCAACAATAGCCATCACTACGCCAAACAATTTAACCGCACTTGCTACCTCGTTTTTGCTATATCCCATATCGTAATAAAACACATTAGAGATAACCCCTAATACGATATCCGAAATTCGATACAGTCCAATTAACGCTAAAAGCAGCCACGCAATTGAGTATCCGTAACGGTTAAAAAAACTACGTATCGGTTCAACGTAAGTAAAGTCAACCACTTCTTGGCGGGCAATGTGAATAGCAACGGCTACTCTTGTAACAAAAAAAGCAACCGCAACAGCCACCAGCAAACGGCAGCTTTCAATTAAAAAATTAGATAATACCGCTTGGTTAAAAAAGTCTTTTACCTCGTTAACCCACCCAGCGGAAAAGAAAAAACAACCGACAAAAGCCACGACCACTAATAAAAAAACAATCACTAAACGAGCGTAATCCCATAACGGGAAGTCTTTATCGCGCTCGGTTAATATCGGCTCTTTAATAATAAGTGTGGTTAAAAAACCAATCACCATTAGTAGTGCAATACATTGGTAGGTTAAACGCCATGCTTGATAATCATAAGAGCCTTTTATGCTCCCTAAGTAACTGGCTAAGTATAATGCCCCTGCACCGGCTACAATCATGCCTAGCCGATACCCGGCAATATAAGTTGCCGACATCATGCCTTGCAATTCACTCTCTGCAGACTCAATACGATACGCATCAATCACAATATCTTGAGTCGCCGAACTAAAGCCTAATAAAACAGCGCCTATAGCCATCATGGTTAAATGATTGGGTGATAACGCAGGGTCGGTGCTAGCCATTAAGGCAATAGCACAAAAAATACTTATTTGAGACAGTAATAACCACGAACGACGTAAACCTAATGCCCCCGTTAAAAAGGGTAATGGCAATCGATCAACCAATGGAGCCCAAACAAATTTAAACGAATAGCCTAAAGCCGCCCAACTAAAATACGTTACCGCAGAGCGCTCAACCCCCGCCTCTCGCAGCCATAAAGAGAGCGAGGAAAAGATCAACATAATAGGGAGTCCCGCAGAAAAACCTAGGAACAACATAGCAACCACTTTACGATGCAGTATTGATGCAAAACTCTCTTGCCAGCTATGTTGCATTGGGGTTTTCTCTAACAAACAGTATCTCCTTGTCTGGTGTAAAGTGTTTTTTTATTGCAGGCACCACAGCAAACGAAGGCATAGTAAAATCCCTCTTAGTTTATCCAGAAACAAAAGATTGAGTGTACCATTCGGTGATACTATTGCCGAATTGATAATAAGCAAAATACAAACAAAAGATAAACCAAGAATACGTAAAGGTATATAACGATGAACTGGCATATTTTAGGTGGTGGCGCGATTGGTAGCCTTTGGGCCTCTCGCTTAAGCCAAACTCAAACACCTTATGTTATTGAGCACCGTACACCTTTACGCGAGCGTTGCCTTACCCTACAACACCCCAATGGTTGCCATCAGCAAAGTATTATTCAACCAATTAGTGCCGATACTATCAACCACCCTATTGATGCCCTATTAATCACCACTAAAAGCCAGCAAACCCTGCAAGCAATTCAATCAGTTTTGCCACATATTCACCCAAAAACTATTATCGTATTGCTACAAAATGGCATGGGAAATCAACAACAGTTACACAACAATCCACTCTACGCCGGTGTTTGTACCGATGGTGTTTGGCGCCATGCAAATAGCCGCAATTTTGTTACGATAGCCGCATACGGCAGTACCACTATCGGCCCACTCAACAGCCATGCGAGTAACGCATTATTGCAAAAATACTTGCCCTATAAAATCCAGTGGCAAGATGATATTTGGCCTGTGCTATGGGAGAAATTAGCTATTAACTGTGCCATTAACGGGCTTACCGCTATTCACCAATGTCGTAACGGCGAATTACTCAACATCGCCGGTGTGAAGCCACAAATTCACAGCATACTCAAAGAGGTTGCCGCTATTAGTCGTGCCAATGGCTGTGATATGCCACTTGATGATTTTATCGACTCGGTTAACTTGGTAATCAACAAAACCCAACATAATTATTCCTCTATGTATCAAGACATAGCCGCCAATAAAACCACTGAAATTCAGGCGATTAATGGCTATATTTGCCGCGAAGGAATCAAGCATCATATTGCCACTCCCGCCAACCGTGCTATCGAACAGAGCATTATTCAGCTAGAACATAAACCAACAACTATCCAATAAAAGTTGACTTTATCTCGGCGCATCCGTAGTCTTCGCGGCACTGAGGATGGTGCTCTTGATATTTAAAGAGTTAAACGGGAAGAAGGTGCGCTTAATTAAGCAATGCCTACGCTGCCCCCGCAACGGTAAAGACAGATATTTTGTCTAAGCCCGGAACCGGCCATCCCTCAGAGAAACTGCGATGTAGCGGAGGGCTAACATCAGGTGCGATACATCGTGTCTTCGCGACGTTATGTATTCACTTCCCCTCCCTCAAGCACTTATGACTTTACTGCTTTGAGGAATCAAAATGATTTTAACAAAAAAACTATTACTACCTGCGAGTATTTTGTTAGCTATTAACAGCTATGCAGACTCAGCAAATATCGAACAAACCATTACTACCGCAACTCGAACTGAGCAAAGCATCAGTAATGTACTAGCCCCTTCTGTTGTTATGGATCGTGCCGATATTGAAAAGTTTCAGGCACAAGATTTAATGAGCTTGATCAATCGTATGCCTGGGGTGCAGGTTGATCGCTCAGGCGGTA
>CBDUPS010000081.1:0-6697 GCA_965369155.1 uncultured Spongiibacteraceae bacterium | reverse complement strand
CCTCAGACTCCAACATAACCGGAATGCCATCACGAACAGGGTAAGCTAAACCACTGGCTTTACAAATAAGTTCGCTACTATCATCGCTAAGTGTGACCGGAGCCTTAGTAACAGGGCACACTAAAATATCTAATAATTTTTTATCAATCATTTGCGTCTCTCTTTGCTCGTATTTTTTGCATATCAGGAACCAAAAGCGCTGGGTCTACTCTTTTATCGTACCAGTTCATACGCCAATCTAAATGCGCCCCAGTTACTCGCCCTGTTGCACCTACTTCAGCGATAATATCACCCTGCTCTACTCTTTGCCCTTCCTTAACCCGTATTTTACTTAAATGTAAAAAGGCTGAGGACAAACCAAAGCCATGATCAACAATTAATGTGCCCCCTGAAAAATACATATCCGGTGCCGCCAAGGTAACCATACCTCCGGCTGGGGCCTTTACAATAGTGCCGGTAGGTGCGGCAATATCCACACCATAATGCGGTCTACGTGGCTCCCCATTATAAACACGCTGACTACCAAAAACACCCGTTATAGGCCCAATTAGCGGCCAAACAAATGTGGCTCTGTAATCGGTTAGCACAAGCTCTTTAGCCCGTGCTTCTCGTACTTTTCTATTATCCTCTTGGGAGCGGCGCACTTGCTCTTTTGATGGCGCCACATACTTTTGCTCTACCCCTTCGATAAACTGCTTGGGATAATCTCGCTGACTGACAGTAAATGTTTTTTTCTCTTCTGTCTTATCAGGGTAAATAATGGTTAAAGCCACTTTTAACGGTGCATCACGATCTAAACCAAAAACAAAATAGCCCTCATTATCTAAGGCTAGAGTGGTATCATCGAGCTGCACTTGGCTACCTAGCGGGGCTTGGCCAATAATAATGCCACCCTGCTGCCAATGACCGTTTAATAAAATATTTTGTGCTTCAGCCTGTGTAACCAAACAAAACACCAATATAAAAAAAGCCATCGCAAAGATAGGATTTTTATCTATTTTAAGCATAATAGTACCCGTCATTAATTGAGCTTTATTATCCCATGCCTCCTGTAACAGTGTAAGGGTAGCTCCGCTATTTAATTTAACCGCGACAAAGGTGTTTATCATGGGACGTTATCACCCACCACAGCCTAAAGGCTCTTTATACATTACCGCTCAAGGGGCTAAAGCGTTAACCGATGAGCTGCGCCAACTGTGGAAGGTAGAACGGCCCATCGTTACCAATGCCGTACATGAGGCTGCAAAAAATGGTGACCGTAGTGAAAATGGCGATTACATCTATGGTAAAAAAAGACTGAGAGAAATAGACAGCCGAGTACGATTTTTAAGCAAACGTTTAGAGCAGCTCACCATTGTTAGCGAAACCCCAAAAAACCAAAACAAAGTGTACTTTGCCGCCGTGGTGACACTACTTGATGAAAACGATAATTCGTTAACCTATCAAATTGTAGGTCCCGATGAATTTGATTTAAGGCAGGGAAAAATCAGCATGGACTCTCCCTTAGCTAAAGCCTTACTGGGAAAAAACCTTAATGATGAGGTGGTAGTAGTAACACCGGAGGGAGAAAAGGAATATGAGATTGTTGAGATAACTTATAAAAAACAACTCGTTTAAATAAAGCCTCTAAACAACCTCAATACTCATTTTAGGCGGATGTTTTATGGTCTGACTCTTGATCGGCTAATAGTTTTTCAAAAGGTGGGTAACCAATTAAAGGCTCTAAGCTCTTATCTTGTAATACTTCTATACGGTAGCTTTCTGTACGATCAAAAGCCTCTTCTAAATAATGCACCGCATCATCTAAGCGGCCTAATGCCGCATTAGCACAGGCTAATTGATAAAAGGCATGGCTATCATCGGGGTCGATACTCAGCGCCTGTCGGCATAAATTGGCTGCCCACTGTGGCTCACCTAGCTCTAAAACAGAATCAGCTTTATAGGTCAGTGCTTCGGTATCATCACTGCGTAAGGCTAACAGCTGATCAAAAATAACCAGCTTATTATTATGATTTGTTTCCCGAGCTGCTTTTAACCATAAACCTTGTACTTCTTGAGTAAGCTCAATATCTTCACGATTCTCTTCAATATCTTGAGAGCGCTGCTTTAATTGTACTTCAATTGCTTGTAGGCGCTCTTCGTAGTGATGTACTAGCTTTGATATTTCTTCATCGGCTAATGAGTGTACACGCTCTTTAATATCCCGCAGAGATGACCAACCCACCAATACAAATAAAGAAGTTGCCCCTGCAATAAGATAGAAAAAATAAGTTACGGTGCTGGTTGCATAAGTTACCGCTCTATCAACCGAGGTATGCTCTCTATCAACAATCTGCTGAATAAAAAACGCTTTTTGATCTGCCATTTCCATACGCAATTGTTTTAAATCATCTAAAACATAACGCTCAACAAATGGGTTATAAAGCGGTTTTTCTAAAGAGTCGATAGTGGTTTTTACTTCTTGCTCTACATTATTATCAACTGATGCTTTTTCAGCCGCCGCTACCTGCATCGACAAAAAAATAAAACTAATAAAACATATTTTTTTTAGGATGCTAAGCATATAGCGTCACCGTGGTTATGAATTTCTACTAAACAACGGTGCAAACTTTGTATGGCTTTATCATAGTCTTTTTCATTAACAATAAACTGCATATCTACCTGCCGCATGGATTGATGAATAGCTAAAACACTGACGTTAGCACCGGCTATCGCAGAGACTGTCTTTGCTAAAATACCTGGTATTTTCATATCACTACCTATTGCCGAAACAATAGCCACTTTTTTCTGGCTTAGCTCTGCATCAGGAAAACGTTTTTCTAATTCTTGGCAAATTCGTTTTACTGTTTTTAAGTTAGCTGATAAGTAATGGGTAATGGTATTGGCATTAATATCTTTAGAAATAATATGACCCTTAAAGCGGGCAATTACTGATAAAATTTCTGTATCATAATCGCTAATTTCACCTGCCATTTCTTGTGAGAAAAACTCAACAGCATGCACCCCTTTACAGCCCGCTATAATTTCAACGCAAGGTTTAGTGCTCACATAATCACGAGTGATTAACGTACCTAAATGCTCAGGATCAAAGGTGTTTTTTACGCGCAATGAAATATTATGCTGTCGTAAGCCTTTTGCCGCTTTAGGGTGAATTGCCTCCATACCTAAATTAGCCAGTTGATCTGCCACATCGTAATTGGTTCGGCCAATAGGTACGGCATTTTTTTCACCTACTCTTTATGAATAACCGCTTCAGCCGCATTGGTTAAAACTGCTAAGCGACTAAAGGTCATTTCACTGTAACCACGATTAAACGATGACATTAACCCTTTATCGCTATGGGCATAACCGGTAACTATCGGCAGCTGTTTTGTTAGATCAATATCCGAGAACGCCATATTGATCCGTTCATCTAAACTAATATGCTTATCGGTATTCCAACCCGTTAAATCAACAAAAACAGCATTAACACCATCGCGCTGTAATAGTTTGGCGGTATTCCATGCGCTATGTGCCTCTCCTAAACTAGCTAGCATTTCACGCACTGTCGCTAAATGAGACTGAATAGAAAAATGACCATGAACACACAAACTTTGTAAGTCGGTTAAACAATCTTTAGCATCATCTAAGCGCTCATTAATAAATTGATTTGCCTCGGCTAATGATTTTTTATCGGCAAATAAACTTTCATTAATACCAATCATTTTTTCGCGCAGTTCAAGCAGAGCCTTTAACCAACCTTTATCATCCATGCTGCTAGAAAATAAAGCGTAAACACCCGACTTACCGCTTTTTTTATGCTCTAGAAGCGCATCAGTAATACCACCATAAGCTGACACCACAAACACTCTGTTATAAATATCATTGGATTGCTGGTTATATAAAATAATATTATCTTTAACCGATTGATAATCTAGCATTGATGTACCGCCAATCTTCTCAATACTATGTTTTGTCTCAGTGTTCATTTTTTCCTCTGTGCTCTTTTGTCAGTATTTTTTATCAGCTTTATAGGCTTAAAGATTAAATGGTCTCAGCGTTTAATTCGTAAGCGCCTTCTGCGTTATGTACTTCTTTACCATTTAATGGTGGATTAAAGACACAAGCCATTTTCATTTCTTCAGTTGCCCGTAAAATGTGTTTATCGTGCTTATCTAATATGTATAAAGTACCTTCAGAAATAGGATGCACTTTACCATCGGCTAGATTCACGATTTCACCTTTACCCGACATACAATAAACCGATTCCAAATGATTTTGATAATGCATTTGAAAGTCAGCACCTTTATATATCGTTGTAATATGAAAAGAAAAGCCCATGTTATCGTCTTTTAATAACATTCTGGTGCTATCCCAATTACCATCAGGTGATACTATTTTTCTATTGGTTTTTTCAGCATCTTGTAACTGCCTAACAATCATAAAATCCTCTGCTTTATTATGGGTAAATGTATTTTTAACAAACTAGCTAGCCACTTTTGCTTTGCCATCATCAGCTTCGTTTTTATTTTCAAAAAAATCTTTTTCTTCAGGGATACCATCTTCTTTAGCGCAGACTTCTTTTACTGCTAACTCAACAATATCGATACCTTTTTTAAGGTTTTCTTGGCTAATAATTAGAGGACATAAAAACTTAACCACATGATCCTCAGCACCACTGGTTTCAATAATTAAACCCTTTTTAAAGGCACTACGGGTGATTTTTGCAGCAATATCACCATTAACACAGTTGATACCTCTAAACATACCGCGACCACGAGTGGTAAAATTTCCCTCACCATATTTCTCAGCAATACTATCGAGTCTCTCCCCAATATATTTACCTTTTTGTATCACCTCATTACTTAATTTATCGTCTTTCCAATAAGTATCAATAGCCGCCTTTGCCGTAACAAAAGCCACATTATTACCTCGGAATGTACCGTTATGTTCGCCGGGCTTCCACTGATCAATATCAGGGCGAATTAATACCACAGCAAAAGGGAGACCATAACCACCAAGTGATTTTGATAGCGTTACAATATCAGGTTTTATGCCGGCCTCTTCAAAACTAAAGTAGGTTCCAGTACGGCCACAACCGGCTTGAATATCATCAACAATTAATAACACATCATGGCGACGACAGACTTTTTCTAAATTTTGTAGCCACTCAATGCTGGCAACATTAATACCGCCCTCACCTTGAACCGTTTCAACAATTACCGCAGCGGGCTTATCAATACCACTACTAGAATCAAATAACACTTTATCAAGGTAAGCCGTAGTATCGATATCTTCACCTAAATAGCCATCATAAGGCATACGGCTAGAGCCACTTAAACTTACCCCTGCAGCACCTCGGTGATGTGAGTTACCCGTAGTAGCGAGAGCCCCTAAGCTCACACCATGAAAGCCATTAGTAAACGAAATAATATTTTCACGGCCTGTGACGTTACGCGCTAACTTTAATGCCGCTTCTACAGCGTTAGTGCCCGTAGGGCCGGTAAACTGCATAACGTAGTTTAAGTCTCTAGGCTTTAAAATATTTTCATTAAATGATTCTAAAAACTCACCTTTGGCTTTGGTATGTAAATCAAGGCCATGAGTGATGCCATCTTCTTCGATGTACTCAATTAATTTTTTCTTAAAGATGGGATTGTTATGCCCATAATTTAGCGTGCCTGCTCCGGCTAAAATATCTAAATACTCAGTACCATCTGTATCATATAAAAACTCACCTTTTGCTCGGTGAAAAACACAGGGGAAAGATCGTGCATAACTTTGTACTTCCGACTCAATTTCATCAAAAATCTTCATTATATTGTTACTCCGTATTATTTAATTCGATTATTACTGTTGTTCTGGTTATTGCCGCCTCAAAAAATAAGAGGCAAAGCACCATTTTAGAAGGGCCCGATTTTGACTAACATTTCACTATCGTGGGCACTATTAAAATGTTGCTGCTTATCAAACATCACGCTACTTTCATAAGAGGTATTTAATTTATCGGATAAACGTTTAAACAGTGCCCAAGAGGCTTGGTTATCCTCTGTAATAGTGGTTTGGATATACTCCACTTTGGCGCAAACCTCACGCTGCAAAATATGTTGAATCATTAACGTCGCCAAGCCTTTACCGCGAGCTTTACTGCTCACCGCCACTTGCCAAACAAATAATGAGGTAGGACTTTCGGGGATTAAATAGCCCGAAACAAAACCAACTAACTCTCCATTAATCTCGGCGGCAACAGAAGTTGCAGCAAAGTGACTGCACTGAAGTAAGTTGCAATACATGGAGTTGGTATCAAGGGGTGGGCAGGATTTTATTAACTCAAAAACAGGTGACCCGTCTTCAGCAACGGGCTCACGAAATACTATATCATCAGACACTAAGTCATTTTCCTTATGTAATAAGTTACAGCTCTAAACGATAAACATGCAAAAAAACCTTAAATATCACTATAAATGATTATTTAATATATTAATTGCTTAGAGATCTAAATATAGTACACTAAAGGAATATTTTATCAAGTTCTATCTACTTTTAAGGATCCAGATATCAAGCCCGCTTTACATCAGTCAACCGAATACAACACCCTAAAAAGCCCGCACGCAACGGAACAATCGTTATACAATAACGCGCACCAGCCTACTGCCCCTGAGGATGTTTTTTTGAATCGCATAGAAGAAGTACTTATTGCCTTAAGACGGGTTATTCG
>CBDUPS010000080.1:0-6731 GCA_965369155.1 uncultured Spongiibacteraceae bacterium | reverse complement strand
TATTAGCATGGAGCGATTTACAGGGATTAACTACTAAAGGCTTTAAGCCGTCTATTTGTTTTGCAAGCCGCTTGGGTTCGCCGGCAATAATCTGTTTTGGCACAAATGTTTTAATCGCAGAGGCGGCTCCACCACTGTGATCATTGTCCCCATGGCTCACCACCAGCCAATCAAGCTCGGAGACTTTTTGCTTTTTTATTGCGGTCGCAATAAGCCTCTGCATCACACTACTGCCATTACTCCAGCCGGGGCCGGTATCATAGAGCATGCTTTTATCAGCCCCTTTTATTAGCAAAGAAAGCCCTTGCCCAACATCAAAAACAGTAAGATACAGATAATTATTAATGTTATTTGTAGGATTGAGTGTTAGTAGTGCTGCTATAAAAATAATGACAGGCGTTCTAGGGAGGATCTTTTTGGGCAATAAAGCTAACAATAAAATACTGACTACTATCGCTATAACAAAACGGCCTTCGTTGAGATTACTGTCATGCAAGTAGCTTGCTGTTAACTGCATAAGCCACTGATTTAATTTTTCAGCCTCGGTTAAAATCCACAGCAACAAATCAAACAGTGCACTACTAACCCCTAACAACAAAGTCGCTAATTTTTCTGATACAAAAACAGCCCCCATACTTAACATTGATAGAGGCAGTATTAACAAAGTAACTAAGGGAATAGCAATAAGGTTTGCCGCAGGGGAGATAAGCGACACCTCTCGGCTATAAGCTAACAAAACTAAACTGGAGCATAAAAAAGCCAGCATTTGTGGCTGCAGCCATCGGCTGGTACGACTTGCTTTATAATAACGCCCCTGCTGACTTAACAATAAAAGCAGCACAATGCCAAAAGAGAAATAAAAACCGGCACTCCAACTAAGCATAGGATCGATAAGAGTTAAAACAAACCACGCAACAATAAGGCCGTTAAACCATTGATTTTGCCGCTGCCAAGTGGCAAATAAAAACAAGACACTCGCCATAACACCTGCTCGCATCGCAGCAAGCTCAGCCCCGGCAAAAATTACAAACAACCACAAACCCAATAACGTAGATAACAGGCGAAGCCAACGCCATCGGTAATATTGGTTAACACACAATATTCGCCCAAACCCGCCGACAACAAACCAAAAAAGCCCCCCAATAACCCCCACATGCAGACCTGAAATAATTAATAAATGTACGGTACCTGTAGCGGTAAACAGCTGCCAATCATCATTGCTTAGTAAACTTTTATCGCCCACCAATAAGGCTGGGATAAATCGTTTACCTGATAACAAGGCCTGCTGTTGAATATAGTTACTGGCTTTATAGCGTAACCGTAATAACGCTGAGGAAAGTGACTCGGCCTCCTCAAGATACAGCCCTTCTACCACATAGCCTTTAGCCCCTACTTTATTAGCTACAAACCAAAATTCAGAATCTCTCATGTGGGGGTTGCGTAATTGCTGCGGTCTAACTAAGCGTAGTGATAGTTGATAACGTGCCCCGGGGATAATAGGAGCTTGCTTATAATGCTGAACCCATGAGAGTTGTACTTTGTCGGGCAGCTGTTGCGGGGCTTGCTCTGGAATAAAGATAAAACGATTAAGCCTCTCATCGGGGGAAAGTGTCGAAATAACCGGCAGACTACTCACCACACCGGTTAGCTGCCATGTATGTTTATTCCATTGCTCAGCGAGCAAGTTATCTGATAAGTAATGTGTACTAACCACACCATAAAAGCCGCCCAAAGCTACGGCAGACAACCCTAACGCTGTTATACGATAAATACGGGGCTCTGTGTTATAGACAAACAATAGCCCGCTTAAAACACCAATGAGTAAAAATACATAAGACTCATACCACGAAATACGCATGGGTAGATGGCAGACAATAGCAACCGCTAAAGAAAAAGCGATCATCCATGAACGCATAGTAGAGCTCCCTTAGAATTAGGTGCATAATAACGCACCTTCATTGCCAACGAAGTGTTGGGCTAGCGATGTTACGCAGGTTTACTCTATGAAAAAATTCATCCAAAAATGGATACCCGATAGTAATAAAACAAAGCAGTCTCGGTTTCTTTCATTTTTTGGTGACCGTATACATGAGCCTGCCCTATGGCATATCAATCGACGATCTGTTGCCTTAGCCGTTTTTGTTGGGCTCTTTTGTGCTTGGCTGCCTATTCCACTACAAACAATAAGCGCTATTTTATTGGCTTTTTGGTGGCGCTGTAATATCCCTATTTCGGCAGGTTTAATCTGGATTACTAACCCTCTTACCTTGCCACCAATGTTTTATGCGGCTTACCGACTGGGGGCTTTTTTATTAGATAAGCCGGCACAGTTCTCCCTGCAACATATTCAAATGTCCCCCGATTGGTTTATCAATGAAATCAGCTTAATTTGGCAGCCGTTATTATTAGGCAGTTTAATTTGTGGATTAACCATGGCTTCACTGGGTTACTTACTGGTGAATACCTTATGGCGTTTTTCCACTGCACAAAAATGGAAAAATCGGCAAAAGAAAAGAAATAAGTAGTACAAACACAAGAGCGTTTATCTTAATGCTCTGACTGTAACGTTACTGATGGTTCAATTTTAGTAGCGCGCCAGGCTGGATAGGCAGTACTAAAAATAGCTAAAAGCCATGCAAGAACCATTACTAACGAAACATCCTGCCAACGAACATCACTGGGAATAAAGTCGATAGGATAGACATCGGTATTTAAAAAGTGAAAATCAAAATATTCCTCAATACCCGACACACCTTGCTCAATACCCAGTGATAATCCTACCCCTAATAATGCCCCAGCAAACACTCCTAAAAAGCCAATAAGGGCACCTTGGGTAATAAAAATGACAAGTACCTTAGCCCTGCTAATACCCATCGTTTTTAAAATCGCTATCGAGGGTCGCTTATCGATAACCACCAAGGTAAGAGTTGTCATTAAGTTAAATACCGCTACCCCTATTACCGCCAGCATCACTAATATCACTAATCGCTTTGATAACTGAATCGCGTTATATAAATTGCCTTGTGTTTGCATCCAACTATTAAGGTAATAATCAAAGGGCCATTGATCACGAATTTGTAAGGCCACATCACTTATAGAGAAGATGTTGTTTAAATGTATTTGAAAGCCTTCTACCGTATTAGCGTTATGCTGCAGTGTGCTTAACGGTGTAAAAACCTGTATTTGATCAAGCTCTGTTTCGGTAGTAAATAACCCCGCTACTGTTAATTTTTTAAAACCTCCTTGGCTGCTTTTTTCCCCAGGCTGTAAAAAAATAACCGAATCACCCACCGCAATATTTAACTTATTTGCCATGGTATGTGACAGTAATAAGCCATCAGCTAACTCGTTAAACCGTTTAATACTCTGTATATCAAGCGTTTCGCCAAGTCGCGTAGTATTTATTTCTGAGGGTAAATCGATACCTTTTAATAAAACACCTTTCATCTGTTGGCCGTTAACCAGCATTCCCTGCTGGTAAATAAAGGGGGCAACACCTTTTACTCCCGTTATATTTTGTAAGTTTTTTTGTAAGGGCTGCCACTGATCAATAAGCTCATAACCTCTTAAATTTAAGTGACCGGTAAAGCCTAAAATACGCTCACGTAATTCTCTATCAAAGCCATTCATAACCGATAACACTACGATAAGTAATGCGGTACCTAATACAAGACCCGACAATGCCACCACCGAGACAAAAGAGATTTTGGTGCTACGTCTGCCGGTACGAAAGTAGCGATAACCAATAAGAGGCGCTAATAAAAACTTTAATGACATTTAAAAAACCAGCTGCTTATGTTCAAGTAACCCGCCTTTAAGCTCATAGTGCGTATCCATACATTGCGCCATTTTTTTATCATGGGTAACCACAACAAAGGCCAAGCCTAAAGATTGCGATAAGTGATCAATTAACTCTCTAATAATTTGGGCGTTCTCTTCATCTAAATTACCGGTGGGCTCGTCCATTAATACTAAGGCCGGTTCGGTAACCAACGCTCGGGCAATGGCGACTCTTTGTCGCTCTCCACCTGAAAGCTCACTGGGTTTATGGTGAATGCGTGTGGATAAGCCTACTTGTTTTAAAATGGCCTCCGCTTGTGCTAATGCTGTTTTTTTCTTGTCCCCCCTAATAAATAGCGGCATAGCAGCATTTTCTAAAGCGCTAAACTCTTTTAACAAATGATGAAACTGATAAACAAAACCAATGTGTTGGTTGCGTAGCACCTCTCTTTGTCTATCATTTAATAATGCAATGTCTTGCTGCTGTATCCGTATTTTGCCTTTATCAGGTATGGCTAATGTACCGAGTAAATTAAGCAAGGTGCTTTTGCCTGAACCTGATGCCCCCATAATGGTGAGGCGCTCAGATTTTTTAACCTGTAGGTTTACCCCCTTTAATACCGGTATTTCGTTTGTACCCTGCCGAAAAGATTTACATACTTTTTCAGCATTTAAAATAAAATCAGTCATCGTTCTATCACTTATAATTTATAACATAACGCATTATTCATAACGTAATGCATCGGATGGGTGAATTTTTGTGGCTCTAAAGGCTGGTAATAACGAAGCAACAAAAGCGATAAAAATAGCAGTTACAACCACAAAGACCACATCCGATAGCAACACCTTAGACGGTAGTTTGGTAATAAAATAAACATGGGGATCAAACAAATGTAAACCCGTAATACGCTCTACAAATGCGACCACATGACTTGCCCAAAAAGCTGCTGGCAAACCAATAATAAGCCCAAGTATAACCCCTACGGTTCCCAGTAATGTGCCTTGGGTAATAAATGCTAATAAGATAGTTTGCTTAGATGCGCCTATGGTTCTTAATACCGCAATCGCCCCTTCTTTTTCAGTCACCACCATCGTCAACATCGATACAATATTAAATGCCGCTACAAAAATAACCGCGAGTAACAATAAGCCAATCATGGCTTTTTCCATTTTAATTGCTTTAAAAAGACTGCCCTGACTTTGCGACCAATCTTTTATTTCAATGGTTGGGTTTTGTTTTTTTATATCATTAAGTATGGCATGTGATTGAAAGATATCTGCCACCTCAATACGAAAACCCTGAGGCTGTCCTGTCGGCTCACGCAGTACCCGAGCTAAATCATCGACATAAACAAAGGCTTCCAAGGCATCAGCCTGAGCCCCTACTTGAAATATCCCCCCAACAATAAAACGCTTTTGTCTGGGATAAATACCTAAAGGGGTTACCGTGGCCTTAGGAAGCAGCAACGTCACAGAATCGCCCACTTCTACATTTAGTTGTTTCGCCAAAATACCACCAATAATAATGTGGTACTTTTTATTCGCTAAACTCTGCATACTCCCTGCTATCAACGCCTCAGGAATACGAGAAACCGATTGCTCTTGAGACGGCTCTACCCCCGTAACCCTAACGCCCTTAGGGCTGCCATTACTATAAATCATCGCTTCACTGCTATTAAACGGTGCAAATGCCGTAATAGCGGTGTTTTTTTGTAGCTGTATTTTTAACGAAGAGGGGCTGTCTGTGATAATAAATCCGTGGGGAACGACTGATAAAACACGATCGCGAAGTTCTTGATGAAACCCATTCATTACCGACAAAATAAGAATCAACGCCGCCACACCTAGCGTCATGCTAAGCAAAGCCATTAATGATAAAAAAGATAAGTAGCCTTCTCTTCCATGTGGACGAATGAAACGAGACCCTAAAACCCAAGGTAACCAAGTAGTCACTAAAATAATGCCTTAATTTCAACGATGTTGTTATCCCTATTCTTGCACACACACACCACTTGAGTATACTTACCTCATACAAAAGGAGTCTCTTATGAAACATTTATCTGCCTATTTTTTACTTCCCGCTTTTGTTTTTGCTTTAGCGTTACCTGCCCAAGCTCAAATAATAAAAGTGCCTGTTGGTCAACAAACCGCAGCCCATCAAGCAGAGCTCCCTCGTTCTGGCCAATCAAAACAAAGTGTCGCCCAAGAGTTTGGTGAGCCCATCAGCAAAACAGCCGCCGTTGGAACACCTCCTATCTCTCGTTGGACCTACGAAAAGTTTTTTGTTTATTTTGAATACGATCATGTAGTGCATGCGGTATTTAAAATAGAGCCCAAAGGCGAAGCAAAAAATATAGAACAGCCCACTCGGTAGCCTAAAACATCATGCTCTATAGCATCATTAGATACTGCCAATGATTCCCCACCCTCACCAACAAAAAATTCCCTCCCTTGGGAATTTTTTTAAAGGTTTGCTATTACTTAGTCTGCTCACTGTATGTTTTGCTTTTATTCAGCAAGCATTAGTTAGTGACTTTATGCTTATTAGCCGATTAATACTGGCTTTACCCTTTATGATTTTTGCTGGCTTCTGCCTTTTAGGGTTAAGCGTTCTTGCCCACGAGGCCGTACATCATGTGCTAACCCGCTCTCGCCTAATGAACGAGGTCATCGGTGGCTGTTTTTCGGCTATTGCATTTATTCCCCTATGTGCCAATCGACAATTTCATCTAAAACACCATGCTAATGCTCATCAACCCGGTTGTGACCCGGAGGAAGCTATGCACGGCAAAGGCTTTTGGCATGCTTATTTTATTGGCTCGGTTATCGGGCTCCTACTGCAATACCAAATATTCTTCTCAAATGCGTTTTTTAAGTTTGGTGAAAAAAAATACCTGCTGCGTACTTTAAAAGATAGTGCCTTCTTATTAGTGGCTGTTACCTATTACTTA
>CBDUPS010000079.1:0-6736 GCA_965369155.1 uncultured Spongiibacteraceae bacterium | reverse complement strand
TGTTGCAATTCTTATGGGGTCGGATTCTGATTTACCAGTAATGGAGTCAGCGATTGAAGTGTTGAAAAAATTTGATATTACCACTGAGGTAAAAATCAGCTCGGCGCATCGTACGCCAGAGGCAACACACCAGTACGTGAAAGATGCGGATAGTCGTGGCTGTGGTGCTTTTATTTGCGCGGCTGGTATGGCTGCTCATTTGGCGGGAGCTGTGGCGGCTAACACATTAAAGCCTGTTATTGGGGTGCCGATTAATTCCTCTCTTGATGGGCTTGATGCATTGCTTTCAACGGTACAAATGCCAGCGGGTATTCCTGTTGCAACAGTTGCTATAGGTAAAGCGGGAGCTAAAAATGCGGCTTATTTAGCTGCGCAGATATTAGCTACAGCCGATGCAAGTTTACAGCAAACGCTTCGAGATGAGCGTCAAGCTAATGCCGATGCGGTGATTGCTAAAGATGCAGCATTACAAAAACGCTTGCAAGAAAGCTAATGATTTTATCGCGCTACCGGATAGGGGAGGCCGTACGTTGTCTTCGCCGTGGTGGTGTTATTGCTTACCCTACAGAGGGTGTTTGGGGGTTGGGCTGCGACCCCCAAAATAAGCAAGCAGTAACTAAAATACTGAAGATAAAGAATCGTGTTGCAGAAAAAGGCGTCATTCTAATTGCGGGGGATATAAATCAGTTATCCCCTTATTTAGGCGTTATACCAGAGCCTATTTTTAAAAAAGTAGAAGCATCATGGCCTGGACCAATAACTTGGGTGTTACCAGCAAGCGCAGCTGCACCGGAATGGATAACCGGGGGTAGAGACACCGTTGCCGTTAGAGTTACAACACACTCTTTAGTACGAATGCTTTGTCGCAGCTGGGGAGGGGCTATTGTGTCAACCTCAGCGAATCGTTCAGGGCGGGAGGCCGCATCTACACAGTATGCTGTTCAAGCGGCATTAGGCAATGAGGTGGATTACTTGTTAGCCGGAACAACATTGGGTGATGGAAAACCTAGTGCCATTCGTCATTGGCAGGGCGCTACTTTACGAGAAAGATCTTAATGAATATCAACGATATAAAAAAATACTTATTACAGTTACAAGAAAATATTTGTTTAGGCTTAGAAAAAGAAGATGGACAAGGCACCTTTATTGTAGATGCCTGGGATAGAGAGGCCGGTGGCAGCGGTATCACTCGTGCACTTGAGGGCGGTGCAGTTTTTGAAAAGGCGGGGGTTAACTTTTCCCATGTATATGGCACTAAATTACCCCCATCGGCTACAGCGCTTCGCCCTGAATTAGCCGGTAGAGACTTTCAGGCTATGGGCGTTTCTTTGGTAATACACCCTAATAATCCTTATGTGCCTACGTCTCACGCCAATGTTC
The DNA here is from genome assembly GCA_965369155.1 of uncultured Spongiibacteraceae bacterium. Taxonomy (GTDB): domain Bacteria; phylum Pseudomonadota; class Gammaproteobacteria; order Pseudomonadales; family CBDUPS01; genus CBDUPS01. The sequence goes on along the minus strand of CBDUPS010000079.1, from coordinate 5,356 downwards.
GGTTTTTTATTGCAGAGAAAGAGGGTGAGCCTGCGGTTTGGTGGTTTGGTGGTGGTTATGATTTAACACCTTATTATGGCTTTACCGAAGATTGTCAGCATTGGCATCAAGTAGCTAAAAGTGCCTGTGATAAATTTAAGCCAACTCGTTACGCCGACTTTAAAAAATGGTGTGATGAGTATTTTTATTTAAAGCATCGTAATGAGCCTAGAGGTATTGGTGGTTTGTTTTTTGATGATTTAAATGAGCTGGGCTTTGAACAAGAGTTTCAGTTTTTACAGGCGGTGGGTAATTCATATCTTGAGGCGTATTTACCTATTGTGGGAAAAAGAAAAAATACGCCATTCTCAGAAAAACAAAAAAACTTTCAAGCGTATCGCCGTGGCCGCTATGTTGAGTTTAATTTGGTGCAAGATAGAGGCACATTGTTTGGCTTGCAGTCAGGAGGCAGAACAGAGTCTATATTAATGTCGCTACCACCTGAGGTGAAATGGGGCTATAACTGGTCACCAGAGGACGGCTCAGAAGAGGCGAAATTGCAAAAAGACTTTTTAATTAATAAAGACTGGGTTTAAACACTTGAAAGAAAAAAAATTTGCTGTTGTTGGTAATCCGGTTAAACACAGTCGCTCGCCACAAATTCATAGATTATTTTCTGAAGAAGAAAATATTAATTTAACTTATGACGCTGTATGTGTTGAGCCAGATAACTTTTCTTTATGGGTGGCCGATTTTTTTAACCAGGGTGGGGTGGGTTTAAATATTACCGTACCCTTTAAGGTTGATGCATTTCATTTTGCTGATCAATTAACTCGTCGAGCAAGGCAGGCGGGTGCCGTTAATACATTATTTAAACAAGAAGATGGAATTATCTTAGGTGATAATACCGACGGTTGTGGCTTAATTAGAGATATGCGGGATAATTTACAGTGGCCACTCGATAATAAAACGATTCTGGTTTTGGGCGCAGGGGGAGCGGTACGAGGAATTCTTGGTCCTTTAGCAAATGAAAAGCCTGCAAAAATAATTATTGCCAATCGAACCAAAAGTAAAGCGGTTCAATTAGCTAGAGCCTTTTCTCCAGAGCTACCCATTGCCGGGTGTGAGTACAGCGATTTAGGTGACCTTATGCAGGCAGACATTATTATTAATGGAACATCGGCAAGTTTGTCACACATGCTACCAGATATTCCGGATCGATTAATTAACGCTAATATTTGCGTTTATGATATGGCCTATGGGACAGAGCCTACGGTTTTTTTACAGTGGGCTAAAAAACATGGGGCAGTTCATTTGGCAGATGGAATAGGTATGTTGGTTGAGCAAGCCGCAGAAAGTTTTTTGCTTTGGAATAATATAAGACCCGATACGCGCTTAACACTTAATGCAATAAAAAAAGATATAAAAAAATGAAAAAAATAATTATTGCGAGTGTGGTTATTACTTTTTTACTCGTAGGTTTTGTTGCGAGCGGCCCTTTTATTGCACTTAGTAAATTAGAGCAGGCGATAGATACCGAAAACCAATCACTATTGTATGAGGCCGTTGATTTTCCTTTATTAAAGATTAACTTAAAAAAGCAATTTAATAGTTATGTAAATGGCAATGAACAAAGTGACAGCCCATTAGATGGACTGCTCTCAAGCATAACATCAATTTTTATTGAGAATGCGGTTGATGCTTTAGTAACCCCTGAGGGTTTTATTAGCATGATGCAAGGTAGCTCTTTGGCCTATAACCCCAAAGAAGGTAGCGTGGGTAATAAGCCTGAAAAAAAACCGGTAAGGGAGGTTTTTGAAGACGCAACATATAGTCTTGATGGCATCAACAAGTTTTCGGTTTGGGTACAGAATAAACAAGGTGGGAAGTCACGGTTTATTTTTTATCGGTATGGCGTGACGTGGAAATTAGTTAATGTGGTTTTGCCATTAGATACACCAGGTCAGAGTTTCTAGTTATTGGGCTAAACATCCATCACTCTCTTTTAAAATCTCAAATTGGGCTAAATATTCATTTTTTAACTTTACGTAGTTTCCGGCACTGTATGGGAAAAACGCGATTTCTTTTTCGGTTAAGGGACGCACCTGTTTGACAGGAGAGCCCATATACAAAAAGCCAGAGGATAGCTTTTTGTTGGGCGGTACTAGAGAATTTGCCCCAACAATCACATCGCTCTCAATTATAGCGCCATCCATTACGATAGAACCCATTCCTATTAAGATGCGATTTTTTAGAGTGCAGCCATGAAGGGTTACTCTGTGGGCGATAATACATTCATCGCCAATAGATAGAGGATAGCCGTTAGGATTAAAGTCACTGGCATGAGTAATGTGTAAAACAGAGCCGTCTTGGATGCTGGTACGCGCGCCAATTTTTATACTGTGCATATCACCACGGATAACGGTTGTTGGCCATATAGAGGAGTCCTCTCCAATGTGTACATCTCCAATGACAATAGCCGATGAGTCAATAAATACTGATGGCGCGATATAGGGAGTAATACCATTGTGTGAGCGAATGTTTCTTAACATATTATAGGTCACTATAAGAAAGTATAAGTAAAGTGGTAGATGATAAAAGAAAGGGTGTGTCACCAACAGTGTTTTTTTATTGATGTTTTACCGATTAAGTAGAAGGGCTGCATAATGAAAAAAAGATTTATAGCTGGCGCGGTGTGTCCGGCTTGTAAAGAGCAAGATAAAATAATGGTTTTTTATAATAAAAAAAACAATATGGTTAAAGAGTGTGTTCGTTGTGGTTTTACCGAGGAGCTAGATGAAACAAAATTAGATGCGACCCCGCAAGATATTCCCACTAGAGTTAGTAATGTTAATCGTATTCAAGACACGCCAGCAGAACCCATTACTATAATTGATGTGGGCAAAAAAAATAATTAGTCATTTATCCAGGGTTTTTTTATTTGTTGCCAATAAAAAACAAATACCAGCATTAGCCCTCGGCTAAAATTTAGTATAAAAAGAGCAAACCATAAGCCATGGTTACCTTGCCCTTGGAAAATAAACCAAACAGGAAAGAAGAGTGCAAACGTGCTGATAAATACCGTGTTACGCATGATTTTTGTTTTTGCGGCGCCAATAAAGATCCCGTCAAAAATATAAGCAAACCCAGATGTTATTGAAATAAGAATAATCCAAAAGTAATACGTAAGAGATATCTGTTGCACGGATTCTATTGTGGTTAATAGCTTAACTATTGGGACAGTAAAGACAAAAAGAAAAATAGAGATACCGATAGAAATAGTAATGCCAAATAGTAGGGTTTGTTTGCTTGTTTGAGTAAAAAGAGTTTTGTTTTTTGAGCCAATAGCCTCTCCGATAAGTGCTTCGGCGGCATTGGCAAAGCCATCAAGTGCATAAGAAGTTAAAAGAACAATGTTAAAGAGCAGCATATTAGCAGCAAGTGTGGCGTCATTTATTTGTGCGCCTTGGGCGGTAAAAAATGCAAAGCAAATTAATAAACATAAAGTTCTTAAAAAGAGATCAGCATTTACCGTTAGTAAGGGTTTTATATTAATCCATATCTTATTTTTTTTAGGCCAGTGAGCTTTTAAGGTGGAGCCAAATCGAAGGTAAACGAATAATAGATTTATTAATAGGCCTAACCATTCAGCACAGACAGTTGCCCACGCAGCACCATCACTTTGCCATCCAAGTTGATTAATAAAAATAACATCAAAAATAATATTAAGTAAGTTGACGCTAATGATAACCTTCATTGGAATGGTGGTGTTTTGTTGGCCGATACACCAACCAATAAGGCTAAGGTTCATTAAAAAAGCTGGTGTCGATAAAAAGCGAATAGCAATATAACTATTAGCAAGGTCCTTAACTTCATTTGATGGTGAGATAAAGTAAAGTGCTGAGCTGGTGATGATAGGTTGTAAGGCAATAAGAACGAAGCTGATAAACAGGCTCAAGGCCATAGCTTGAACTAAAAGAGTGGTTAGAGCCGCAGGTAGGTTTCGGCCAAACATTTGTGCCGCTTGACTTGTGGTTCCCATGCGTAAAAAGGCAAACCCCCAAAAAACCAAAGACAAAACACTATTGCCGACGGCACTGGCTCCCATAAATACCGGGGAGCTTAAGTGCCCCAGTATGGCGGAATCAATGATGCCAAGAAGCGGAATAGAGATGCCCGATAGCACCATTGGGATGGCTATATTGATGATTCGGCGGTTAAGTTTAATTGTTGGAACGTTCAAAAAAATCCTAAAAGTTAGCGGTAATGGAGTAGCGAAAAATGAAGTATAGCGTTATAATCGCGACGTTTTGACGCACCCGTTAAAAATAAGTGAATGAAAATCTAGCATCATTTGCATTATACATTCGCAGTAAGAGCCGCGTTTTACGGCCTTAGTGTTGCGTTTTTTTGTTTGTTTTTTTTGGGGACTAATTATTACAAGAGGATACGGAGAGATGGTAGTGATGAATGCCAAGCAGCTAGTCAGGCTAACCCTCTTTCCCGCAATTCTTCTCTTTTGCCTAATTTCTGGTGCTTGGGGAAGCGATTTGGGGGAAATAACTCGTTCGGCAGAGAACCTGTCGCCGGGTATAACCAATGTTGGGCACCAGATTTACAGCCTACACATGTGGGTTTTGTGGGTTTGTATTATTATTGGTGGTGCCGTTTTTGCGGTGATGTTTTATAGTATTTTGGTGCACAGAAAGTCCCTTGATTATAAGGCGGCGGACTTTCATGAGCATACTGGTGCTGAGATCGCTTGGACATTGATCCCCATCCTTATTCTTATCGTTATTGCTTTTCCAGCAAGTAAAACTCTCATTAGTATTTATGATACGTCAGAGGCTGATCTTGATGTGGTTATTACAGGCTACCAATGGAAGTGGAAATACGAGTATTTGGGAGAGGATGTAAGCTTCTTTAGTACGCTTAGAACCCCACAGAATGAAATTCATAATGTCGAGCCTAAAGGTGAAAACTATCTTTTAGAGGTTGATAAGCCATTAGTTATTCCAGCCCATAAAAAAGTTCGGTTTTTAATTACCGCGAACGATGTTATTCACTCTTGGTGGGTTCCTGATTTAGCGGTTAAAAAAGATGCTATCCCAGGGTTTATTAATGAGTCTTGGGCAAAGGCTGAGCGTACAGGTGTGGTAAGAGGCCAGTGTGCTGAGCTTTGTGGTAAAGATCATGGCTTTATGCCGGTTGTGGTTAATGTGGTAGAGCCTGCTGAGTTTGACACGTGGTTGGCTGAGAGAAAGAAAGAAGCTGCCGCAGAAAGGGCGTTAATGTCTCAGCACTTCACCTTAGAAGAGTTGGTTGAGCGAGGTGAAAAAGTATATCAAACATCTTGTGCAGCCTGTCATGGAGCTAC
>CBDUPS010000078.1:0-6747 GCA_965369155.1 uncultured Spongiibacteraceae bacterium | reverse complement strand
ACATTACCTGAAATGGATATCGCCTCAACCGCTTGTGCCATACAAAACATTTGGCTTGCAGCCCGAGCCGAAGGTTTAGGGTTGGGCTGGGTTTCTATTTTTGACCCGGATAAATTAAGTTTATTATTAAAGCTCCCACAGGGAAGTAGACCGCTGGCTATTTTATGTTTAGGCCATGTAGACACATTCTACGATAAGCCATTATTAGAAACAGAACACTGGGATAGTCGCAGACCAATAGAAACAATTATGATGGAGAACTACTGGAGTGATGATTCATCTCATCTTTAGCAAATTGTTTTAATAGCGGCACCACTTTATCTTCAAGCGTTTCATTTTCAGGCAATGCGAATCTCACCCAAACCCTATTGTCGTTTTCAGGATAACAGCGAATCAAAAAGCCCTGCTCTGCCATCTTGTTAAAAAGCCTTGCTCCTTGTTTATCCAATAATAAAAAACTTATAAAAAGGCCATTATTGGTTATTTGCTCGGTTAGCGTTATCAGCACCTTTGATATTTTTTTATACCATCGGTCACTGGTTTTTATAATTTTTATTTGTTGGTTTTTTTGCCATTGTTTATCCACGAAAAGTTGCTCAGCGACAGCCAGTGTATGTGCGCTTACATTCCACAAACCTATATGTTGTTGAATCGCGTTAACAAATGTTTGCTCGGCAAATAAAAAACCTAACCGAAGCCCCGGCAACCCAAAAAACTTACCCGTTGAGCGTAGTATAATTAAACCCTCAGGCATATTGTCTTCTATCATTGATTTTTCTGGCCACACATCAATAAAAGCTTCATCAATAATTAACCACCCCCCTCGCTGTTGTAACTGTACACGCCAGTGGTTAATTTTTTCTTTTGAGATGATTGTTCCCGTAGGGTTATTAGGGTTAATGACAACACAAACCTTGATACTTTTATCTTTAATTAAAGCATCGATACTGTGCTCGCCTTCATCGGCATAAAAACAAGTGTGGTGGTTTGCCAACTGCCAATGATGGCTGTGCTCTTGATAGCCTATTTGGGGTAATAACACCTTGGTTATGCCTTTAGTTAAGGCATAAAATAAAGGCAAAAAAGCAATGGCTTCTTGGCTACCATTTAATGGCAAGATGCTTTTAGGACTCACGCCATAGTAGTTGCTTGCCTTTTGATAAAACTCAGCCGTTATATAGGGCAACTGTTGTACCAGTGCACTATTGATAGCAACATAATGATACGGCCAAGGGCTGACAGCAGAAGATAAATCAACCCATTGCTCCCGAGGTATTTGAAACTGCTCTACCGCCCAGCCAAGATTACCACCATGTATAGGCTTATCGATTGTTTTTGTATTACTCATTTTTTAAGTAGACTCATTTAAAAATATAACAGCGTGACTAAAAAAATAACGATCACCCAGAGCAATAACCCTCGATTAATTAATTTTTTTGCTGCTTTTATATCCGGTAACGTAGCTGCATTACCACAGCCTAATGCCGTTCTTTTAATTTTTCCCTCACCATAATTAACATGGCTTGTAAACGTAATATTAAGCGCTCCAGCGCCTGCTGCCATTACCGAACCTGCATTAATACTCTTCCAATATAAGCCTTGGGTAAACCAACAAAAAAAGGAGGTTTTATTAACGCTAACCAAACAAAAGGTAAGTGCGGTTAACTGGGCAGATATAAAACCTAATACATCATCCAGTCGTGCCGCTGTTTTACCAAAGTATAAAAAACGTGAGGAACGATAGCCCCACATAGCATCAAGAGTATTCGTTAATCGATGTAACACTGCACCTAATGGCCCGGCGACTACAAACCAAAATAATGAGGCAAACAATGCATCGTGGCTATTCTCTAATAAAGTTTCTAATGTGGCTGAGATTATTTCATCCTCTGATAACTCATCGGTTTTACGACTGACAATAAAACCTAATGCATCACGAGCCTGTTCAATATCATTTTTTTCTAAGGCATCGGTTACTGCATCAATATGTAGGTACAAACTTTTAAAACCTATAGTTACATACAATATCACTGCAGAAAAAAAACCATACACAAGCCAGTGCATAGATAAAAAAATAGAACCAATTACTAAGGTAAAAACTAACGGAAGAATAACCGCGGCAAACCAAGCAATAGCACCAACAACAAAAGCTATGCGATTGTTTTTACAAACAACAGCATTATTTAATTTTTTCTCTAAAAAATGAGCCCAATGCCCAAAACCGACTAATGGATGAAAGCGACTTGGCTCACACAGTACATAATCTAACACCAAGGCAAGTACGATTAAAAAAGGAATAGCCCATGTTACAGAGTACAAAATAGAATCAAGCATTCGCATCCCACTGTGCAGCATCTTTAACAGCAGCAACTACCAAACGTCCTATCACCTCTCCTGCTAATGTGTGTTTACCGCAATACTTCAGCGAGGTTAAATTGTTTTTTTCCCCATTAATAATGGCAATTGCGTCGGTTCCCGTACCTGTAATAACTTCTCCAGAAATAGGACTCTTTATCCCAATCTCCTGTAAGGCCGCACATTTAGCCTCTGTAACCAGACTTAACATTTCAACTAAGGCTATCTCGGTAAAATGATTGGAATGAATAACCCAAAGATTGATTGTTCCCGCAGGTGGTGCTTGAGTTAGTGTCTCTTGCCAATCGGCTTTATCCCCTACACGGCGAGCATTACCTAAACCACAGGTAACAATAACCTCAACCCACCCCTCATTTAATAATGCTTTGTGGCGTCTTAACGAATTTAACGATGCTGCTGTCATCATGCCGATGTAGTTATTGTTATTACTGCTGTTGCTATTGTTACACCATTGTTTGTGAGTAATATATTTTTGCAGGGTTTCTTCTGGGGCCTCGTTGGCGGTCGCGTCTTTATCTACTTTTAAATTAAGCGCCCCTAAGGCTTTGCCTAAGCCACCATTTAATACCGCAGAGCTAACAACCTCACGTTCACTGGGCCAAAAAAGCCGAACATATTCTGAGGTGGTTTCAATCTGCCAATTAATATCTATACTGTTAGCCACTTAAAAAACCCAGCCAGCATAAAATACAAAACTCACAACAAAGGGAATTATTGCTTCGCTAGTTTCAACAATAGCACCACAGACATCACCGGTTATGCCACCTATTCGCCGCCACGCCATCACATTAATTAATAGAGTTAATAAAAAACCCGCCCCTAGGGCATATAGAGCTAAGGGTGAAAAATAGAGCACTGGTAATAAACTCACGATAAAGAAAATAAAGGTGAGCACTATGGTTAATCGGTTGCTTTTTTCTCGTATGGCAAACGCCATGCCTTGTTTTTTTGCAAGGGGAGACAACAACAAACTTAATGCCATAAAGCCCCTAGAGATAACCGGCAAACCTAATAATAAAAAAGTGAATTTACTTTCTAACAGTAACACCAAGGCAAAGTATTTAAGGGCTAAGGTTATAAATAAAACCATTACCGCAGCCACACCAACAGTGTGATCTTGCATAATATCTAAGGTATGGCTTTTATCCCTACCACCAATCCAACCATCGGCACAGTCGGCTAATCCATCCCAATGAATAATACCGGTTAAAGCCACCCATACCACAAGTAAGCCCATGGCTAAAATTAATTCACCATAGGGTATAAAGCTAAAAAAAGAATGGGCGTAGTGCGCCAAACTGTACAAAACAAACCCTATAAATAAACCAATTACCGCAAACCATTTAACCGAATCAGCTTGTACTTTTGCCGTAATACCTTGCTTTAAAATGGCAGAAAAAAAAGGTAAGGGAATACGGGTAAGCAAACCTGTCGCACAATAAAAACCTTTCATTATATATTGGCCTCTAAGGGGGCTAACAACTCACCACTATGAGATTCAAGCTGCAGCCAATCGGGATGATCTTTATGATGATGAATAATAATTCGAGAACAACCAGCATGGGCGATAGCAATTTTAGATAATGATTTTTGTGGAATGTCTAAACATAAGCCTAAAATAACTCGCATAACACCACCGTGGGATACCAGCAAAATATTTTTACCTTTGCCGTCAGCTAATACTTGCTGCCACGCTTTTTTTATTCTGGTTTGAAATACGCTATGGCTTTCACCACCATGTCCAACGTCATCCATGCCATTCATCCAATCGCGCCATTGCTTAGGATAGCTTTGATAAACTTGCTCAAAGGTAAGTCCTTCCCAATCACCAAAACTAACTTCTTTTAAATCATCAATACAAACACCCTGTAAATCACAACGATCAATCCACTGCTTGGCTATATTGGCACAACGTTTGCGAGAGGAATAAAAACACATCTCCCAAGCTGTGTTATTAACTTTATTTTTATTCTCTAAGTGCGTTAATTGCTGATGCATTTGTTGATAACCCAACGGCGATAGCTCTGGGTCTTGCCAGCCACATATTTTATTTTCTTCTGTGGTTTGCCCATGACGAATTAAATCAATAATCGTTGGCTTCATGAATCACCTGCACTAATACCTGCCTCGGCAAAGGTGGCCATATTGTTATGTAAGGCACAAGCCATGCGTAGTAAAGGAATAACCGCAGCAGCACCACTGGCCTCACCTAAGCGCAACTGCAAGTTAACAATTGGCTCTACTTCTAAATAGTTTAATAATGCTTTGTGCCCTGCTTCAGCCGAGCAATGTGAATAAATAAGCCACGGCGCGATGGAGGGGTTTATTTTTATGGCTGCTAATGCTGCCGTGGTGACAATAAAGCCATCAACTAATATGGGAATACCACACTGTGCTGCGCGAATAAACGCCCCTACTAATGCGGCTATTTCAAAGCCTGAAAAAATGTGTAAAGCATGGCATTCATCTTTTATCTTGCCGTGTAATACAAAGGCTTTTTCAATAACCTGTTGTTTATGGGCAATTCCTGCTGCTGTCATTCCCGTGCCAGCTCCCGTTAATACATTTAGTGGTAGCCCTGTATAAAAATGCGCTAGCGCCGTGGCTGATGTGGTATTGCCAATACCCATTTCTCCACCAATAAAAATATCACAACCTTTAGCGTCCACATCATCAACAATATCTTTGCCAATCAATAGTGCTTGCTGTAATTGATCAGCACTCATTGCTACTGTTTTTGCGAAGTTTTTTGTGCCCTTTGCAACAGGCTTATGCCACACAGCATCCGCAAAAATTTTATCGGTTGCCACCCCTGTATTAACAACCATTAACTGTGCCTCAAGCTCTTTGGCCATCACGCTAATGGCCGCACCACCTGCTACAAAATTATCGAGCATGGCACTGGTAACCGATTGCGGAAAAGCCGAGACCCCCTCATCAACCACGCCATGATCACCGGCAAAAAGTGCAATGGTTACTTTATTACAGGTGGGCTTTTCTTGCCCCTGTAACCCGGCTAACTGACAAGCTAAGCTTTCTAATCGCCCTAAAGAACCCGGCGGTTTGGTTAGTTGACTTTGATGTTGCAGGGCTAACGCTTCACAGGTTTTATTTACTTGTTTTGCTTTTGATAAATACCAATTCACAGGGCGGCCTTTTATTATTTTATTTGCTGGGGAATACCTGCGGTAATCACAGTGACTTTATCGGCAACAGCAGCAACACGCTGATGTAATACGCCAACACAATCAACAAAACGGCGGCTCAGTGCATCTATGGGAACAATACCTAAGCCCACTTCATTGGTCACAATAAATAAATCATTATTTTGCTGCGATAACTGCTGTAAAAACTGCTCTTGCAATTGCTGCCATTGTTCTTCGTTATTTAATAACAGGCCATTGGTGGCCCACAGGGTTAAACAATCGAGTAAAATGACGTTATTACTTTTATTATGCCGTTGTAGTGTGGTGGCTAAATTTAAAGGCTCTTCAATTAATTGCCAGCGGGAGCCTCGTCTATTTTTATGTTGGCTTATCCGCTGCTGCATTTCACTATCACCTACTGTTGCCGTCGCTAAATAATACAGCGTTTTATCTACCGGTGACTGTTCTGCTTGCTGTTGTGCATAATCGCTTTTACCTGACTTTGCCCCACCAATAATTAATTCAATCATAGATAATTATTTCTTTTTAATGTGTTGATTAACGCTATCAATGTAAGACAATGAAAAGTTAAATTGGTTGCTGCTTATTTTACCATCATAAGATAATTTTACCTTTTAATTATTAAGGTAAACTACCTTGCTTTTAGCGCACTATGCGTCGCAAAAAAACTCATACATCAAAATTTAGAAGGACTCACATGAGCGATACAAAACTACTGCGGTCGTTAATGATACAAGGCACCACCTCTGACGCCGGAAAAAGTGTTTTAACTGCGGGCTTGTGTCGTGTCGCAAAACGTATGGGAGTAAACGTAGCACCCTTTAAACCACAAAATATGGCATTAAATAGTGCAGTAACAGCAGATGGCGGGGAGATAGGCCGGGCACAAGCGGTACAAGCCCTAGCTTGTGGCATTGCCCCTACCACCGACATGAATCCGATACTACTCAAACCCAATAGCGATACTGGCGCTCAAGTTATTGTGCATGGCAAAGCATTAACCTCAATGGATGCTAAGGGATTTCATGACTATAAGCATGTGGCTATGGATGCTGTGATGCAATCATGGAAGCGTTTAGGGCAACAATACGAGCTAATACTGGTAGAAGGCGCTGGCAGCCCTGCAGAAATTAACTTAAGAGAAAATGATATTGCTAATATGGGCTTTGCCGAGAAAGCCGACTGCCCCGTTATTATTGTGGCG
>CBDUPS010000077.1:0-6864 GCA_965369155.1 uncultured Spongiibacteraceae bacterium | reverse complement strand
CAGTGAAGTGGCATGTTGCTAAAGTTTGCTGCCTGCTGCATTTGTTCAATGGCCCACTGTAAATTAACCGCAGTAGGGCGAGTGGCCAATAATTGTTGGCAGGTGTTTTGTAGTGCTTCGGTAGAGTTATCCACCTTCATATATTCGGCAATTCCCCATGCTGCGGTAATACCAATTAAGGGGGCACCTCTTACTTCCATGGTAATAATGGCTTGGCAAAAATCATTTAAGGTTTTTAAGTTTTTAGTAACAAAGGCGTAGGGCAGTTGGGTTTGGTCAATAATGGTTACTGCGTGCTCTTGTTCGTTATACCAAATAGAATCGTAATGCTGGTTGTTAACTTTCATAATAATATCTGTGTCAGTAAAAATTGGCTCATTGTACCTGAAAACATTAGTTTGCTTGCAAACTAAGTAATTTTTTAGCTAAGAGACATTTCACCTCATAGCTCTTACAATACGTTCTTTTTTAAAAACGTGGTTTTATCTATGACTGATACACAATCTCTGCAAAACGAAGAAATAACAATAACCTCGCCGGTAGATGACTTACATTGGCACTCCTTTGTAAAAGCGCCTTTTAAAGTAGGCAATAAAGATAAAATCGCTTGGCATGCTGAGGTTGATGCGATTGTTGTAGGCTTTGGTGGGGCGGGTGCTTGTGCAGCCATTGAAGCGGCAGAGAATGGATTACAGGTTGCAGTTATTGAGCGGTTTTCAGGTGGTGGTGCAACGGCGTTAAGTGGTGGTATTTACTATAGCGGTGGGGGAACCTCCTACCAAAAAGCTAATGGTATAGAAGATGATGCCGATAATATGTGCCGCTATTTATCCCTAGAAGTGGGTGATGCGGTAAAACCAGACACGCTACAAAAGTTTTGTAACGATGCCTTAGATAATATGGCATGGCTTGAGAGCCACGATGTGCAGTTTGATAGCACTTTGTGCCCTGTAAAAACCTCTTATCCCACACAAGATTATTATTTATATTATTCAGGTAATGAAACCGTTGCTGAATATGCCGAGCAAGCTAAACCTGCAGCCAGAGGCCATAGAGCCGTAGGTAAGGGTTTATCAGGCTCTGCCTTTTATACGCCATTAAAAGCCTCTGCGATTCGCCGTGGAGTTAAAACCTATTATCAAAGTAAGGTAACCCGCCTTATTCAAGATGAGAGCAATAAAGTGATTGGTGTGGAATTTAGCCAAATACCGGCTAATTCACAGGTGGCAAAAAATCATGCGCTATTTCAAAAGCTGTCGACAGATTTACGTTTATATTTACCGCCATTAGCGCAGTTTTTTAAAAATAAAATGTTAAAACTGGAGGAGAGCGCCGTAACGCGGCGGGTTTATTGCCGTAAAGGGGTGGTGATTTCCTCCGGTGGCTTTGTGCTTAATCGATCAATGGTTGAGCATCACGCTCCTAAGTATGCAAAGGCAATGGCCTTGGGTGCAATCGGTTGTGATGGGTCAGGTATTCGATTAGGACAAAGTGTAGGGGGCAGTGTTGGGCGTATGGATCAAGTTTCCGCATGGCGTTTTATTAATCCACCTATGGCTTGGGCGCAAGGTATTGTGGTTAATAGTGAGGGTAATCGATACTGTAATGAACAAGTGTATGGAGCAAAGCTTGGCTACCATATGTGTGAAGAGAATAATGGTCGTGCAATTATTATTATCAACAAAGCGTTATTTATAAAAGCCGTAAAGCAAGTGTTTCCCGGTAAGGTTTGGCTTTTTCAAACCATGCCCGCTTTAATGAATTTATTTTTAAATGCAAAAAAAGGTAACACACTTAGTGAGTTGGCAGAAAAGTGCCAGTTACCTAGTGATGCCTTACAACAAAGTGTTGATACTTATAACAAAGCGGTAAAAGGTGAGGTTGCAGAACCGTTTAATAAGTCAGTAGAGTTTTTACATAGCCTAGAAGAAGGACCGTACTATGCAATGGATGTATCGGTTGATAGTAAGTTATTTCCTTGTCCTTCAATTACTTTAGGTGGTTTACAGGTAGATGAAAGCACAGGCCAAGTGCTTGATGAAAGAGGTGATGGCATAGAGGGGCTGTATGCCGCAGGGCGCAGTGCTGTCGGTGTTGCCTCTAATTTGTATGTCAGTGGTTTATCGATTGCCGATTGTGTTTTCTCAGGGCGCAGAGCGGGTAAAAGTTTAAGCGAGTAACATTTTTATACTCGTATTTATTATGAGTTATTAGGGCACAGTTGTTGTTGCAATTGAATCAACGGATATTGAATGTTAGGTGAAAGCACCATGTTTACAATAACCGGTTCTGAGAGAGCGCCTGAAAACTGCTGGCCTTTATGGTTTGTGCCAATAAGCGTTGGGTTAGCAAAGTTATGGTTGGGTAGGCGATCAATAACCGCGGTTTTTTCCGCTACTATTTTTCCATCAATCAGTAGTTGTACTTTTGATGGTGGGGCTTGCTGGGTAATAGAGTCAAAGCGATCATAAAACTCGCCAGTTAACAGCACTAAATGGCACTGATTATCTTTTGTAAAGTCGGCATTTAGGGTTATGCCATTGATAGTGGCAGATAAGCCTTGTTGCAAATTTTTATCTTTTAAGTGGGTATTGTTTAAATCCACCGTAAAAAAACCTTGTTGCTCGGCTAAAGGCCCTGTATCAGATGATTTTGCTGTAACCCCTAAGGCTAATGTCCAACCGCGGCTTACCGGTGAGCGTTGTATGTCATCACCGGTGAGTTGTTGTTGCTCAGGGTGATAGCTAGTGGCAATTTTACTACTGCTAAAAAACCATTCTACAAATGTGGTTTGTAGGGTGTTGGATAGCTTTTGTTGTGTGGCAATGACATTGGTATTGCGCTGATCTATTGAGTTACTTGCTAAATCAAACATGCCAGCATAAGGCTTACCATCACGGTTAAATGAGGCCGTCCAACGCCAACGGTGATCATCGGTTAATAAACTAAACTCCGATATAGTGCTCCAAAATAGTGGGCGCTTTTTAGGTAGGCTATTAATACTTATGCCATCTAATGGTGTGGGTGCGGTTAAACCCAGCAAATCAATAATAGTAGGGTAAAGGTCAATAATAGCGACCGTATTCTGATTAACGGCAGCTGTAGATTGTTTGGGAAGATGGATAAATAAAGGCACCCGAACACCGCCTTCGTCATATTGTGCTTTTTTGCCTTGGTAGGGAAAGTTGTTATCCCAAGCCATATTAGTGCCGCCATTGTCGCTGGCAATAATAATAAGGGTGTTATCCATTTGTTGGGTGTCTTTAAGGCTTTGGATGATTCGGCCAATTTGTGTATCAAGGTTTTTAACTAAGGCAGCATATTGTTCCTCTTTAGTGGTCGCTTTGCTGTCTTTGGGTGGCTGATACGGTGTGTGCGGGGCAAGGGTGGCATGGTAAATAAACCATGGTTTTTTTGCGCGGCTATTTTGTGTAATAACATCAATGGTGTGATCAGCCAGTATATTGGTGAGATGCCCTTTATATTGCTCTGGTAACTGGCGATTTGTCTGTAACCAAGGGTCATAATAGGTAGGATGTGGATTTTGGTAGTCACCATTAGCTTTTTTGCCCTGTAAAAACCATTGGTTTAAAAAGCCAAAACTATGGGTAAAACCTAAGGCATTAGGCCAACTAGTGGGCGTATGCTCTCCCACATGCCATTTACCCACATGATAGGTTTCGTAACCGGCTTGTTGAAGTGTTTTGGCTAATGTTGGGGTTTGCGGTGAAATACCACGGCCTACCGGACGAAAACCTAAACGGGCGGGATGTAAGCCGGTTAATAAGCTAGCTCGGCTTGCGGCACAGGTGCTGTCGGTATAAAACCTATTATAATAAGTGGCCTGTTGAGCAAAAGCATCGATAGAGGGGGTAAGGTTAGGTCGTTGTTGATTGTTGAGGCTTAAATCGTTGCTACCTAAATCATCAACAAGTATCAATAAAACATTGGGCTTAGTGCTAACAGTGTCTTCAGGCTTGCTCATATCACAGGCCATTAGCCCCAGTAAAGTGGCGGCTATGAGAGAGAGAAACAAGAAACTTTTCATGACGCTTGCCTAGTAAATCGTTATGCTTAGTTGTTATGTTTAGAAAATAAAAATAATAACACACTCCTTCTTAGGGTTTTTCTTTAAGTAGCTACTATGTTAACAAGCAAACTAAAACACCGATTCGATCAATTAGAACTGATAGCTGCCTTGTTAGTGTTACTTGCAGCGTTGGGTTATGTTTTATGGTGCATTCCCTTGTTGTGGCAATTACGAATCTCAGGTTTGTGGCTAGATTTGTGGGACGCGCTGGTTTTTGTAAAGCCGGCGCTAGAAGGTCACTGGGATATAACCAGCTTACTGTCACCTTATGGGGGAGCGCACAGAATTGCACTACCTCGATTATTGTTTTTTTTAGATGCCCGCTATTTTAATTTAAGTAACCAGCTACTGTTTAATACAGCGATATTGATGCATAGCACATTGGCGCTATTTTTTATGGTGCTCATTACAAAAGTAAATACTATCTCCGTTGTCGGTAAAGTCCTTTTATCGAGCATAGTTGCCTTGTGTTTTTTTAGTACCACACAGTGGTTTAATTTACTGTACCCCTCCGATATACAGCTATTTGGCGCTACCTTTTTTTCAGTGATGGCCATCGCTTTATCGATGCATTTTAGTCAGGTTAGGCATCGGTATATCTTTATGGCGTTGTTATTATTTTTGGTTTTAGTGGCGGGCTTTTTTCAGTTTTTGGGATTGCTGGCAGGCTTTATTATTGCGCTAAGTTTTTTTTGGCAAAAAAAGCCAAAGGCTGCAGGTGTTTTTTTATTGTTAACGCTACTGGTTTTATTTATTTACTTACCTAGTGCCGAGGTAAGAGGCGGTTGGACCTTTAGCTGGAGTGGATTGCCTTTTTTATTACCCCATGTGCTGTGGTATGTGGTGCGTTATTTATCAAGTCCACTGAGTCGTGAGTTTTTATTTCCGGCGGTCTTATTGGCATTAGGTTCTATTTTAGTGGTACTTACCTGTAGTTATTATGCTATTCGTGGAGCCTATCAAGATAACAAAGCCTTACGATTTTTTTTGTTGCTAGCGTGGTTTGTTATTGTGGTTGCAGCGGTAACATCGGTAGGAAGAATATGGCAGCCAAATTCAGCGACAACCGAGCGTTATCAAACATTATCTTTGCTATATTGGGTGGCATTTCCTGTATTGCTGTGTTTTTTACGCCGCGATGTCAGTATTTATAAACGGCTTATACCATGGGTAAGCTTGTGTTTAGTGTGTGTGGTTTTAGCCCCAGCACAAAAGGATAGTTTTCAATCACTTATTTTACGTTTAGATAAAAATCAACAAAGCCAGATGGCCTATAAAAGTGGCTTTATGCATACCCCAGAGGTTAATGGCATGTTATCCCACCCCCATTTAGTCTCAGGGGATAATCCTGCTGCCGTTTATTTTGACTGGCTAAAACAACAACACTTGGGTGCTTTTGCAACAAATCGTATCGAGAGTAATCACGCAAAACAGTCAGCATCTCACTGTGAAGGGGCAATAGTAAAGGCTGAAAAAATATCGGGTGGCTATAAAGTGTCAGGTTATGTAAAAACACTGTTAAGCCGTGGCGACATTGTTATAGTTTTAGGTGATGTGCAGGGTTATGGCGCGTTGCATTACCCACCTAAGTACCCGTATTTATTAGCAAATACGATAGAGTCTTCACCTTGGCAGGCCTACCTTAAAACCAATGTGCCACAATTAGATAATCATAAGTTAAAGGTTTTTTTTGGGACTGAGAACTCTTGGTGTAAAGTAAGTATATAAGAATATATTGGTGGGTTTATTATGAAAGTTATGGTGGTCACAGGTGGTGCGTCTGGCATTGGTGCGGCAATTAAAAAGGCACTGGTAAACTTAGGTGTTAAAGTGATTGTGGTGGATATTCATAGTGCTGATATAGAGGCAGATTTATCCACCCATGAAGGCAGAGAAAGAGCCATAACCGGTATGCATACAATGGCACCAGAAGGGTTAGATGGCTTTATTGCGTGTGCTGGTCTTGGGCCTAATGTCACACCGTACTCTCTGATTACAGAAGTTAACTATTTTGCCGCCAGAGCGCTAACTGAGGGTGTTGTTTCTCTCTTAGAAAAAAAACAGGGTAATATCGTTATCATGTCCTCTAACTCAGCATCGATGCCGGGGCTTAACCGTGAGTATGTTGATGCGTTAATGGAAAACGATGAAGACAAAGCCTGTCAATTAGTGAATACCTTAGATGGACATAATGCCTATGCAGGCTCTAAACTTGCCTTAACTCGCTGGATGCGTCATCAAGCACCCCGTTATGCAAAAAAAGGTATTCGTATTAATGCGATAGCCCCAGGGATTGTTCAAACCGCTTTAACCGATAAAGTTATGAGTGATAATACGTTAGGTGGTGCAATGAAGGACTTCGCAGACTCGGTACCGGCTGGGCGAATGGGTCAACCTAACGATATTGCCGATAGCGTACTCTTTTTATTATCAGAGCAGGCGAGTTTTATTATAGGCTCGGTACTATTTGTTGATGGTGGTCATGATGCCATGTTGCGTCCTGATAAATTTTAAAGAACAGAGTAAAGCAAAAATTATTATTCAGGGAATGATGAGCTTATATGAACGCTGCGCTGAGGGAACGCTGAACTATTATAGTAGTCGTTTTCAAAAATGGCTGGTGCTGGTTGATAATGCGTTAGGCGAGATGGCAAGCAAGGGCACAATAGAGTCTGAAAAAAATCGATTGCATGAAGGGCAGCGCCAATTACAAGCCTGTGGCAAAAAGATGTCATCGGTGTTTTCAAGTACCTTAGCTGAGACAAGTAAGGGCT
>CBDUPS010000076.1:0-6864 GCA_965369155.1 uncultured Spongiibacteraceae bacterium | reverse complement strand
CACACCCTGATATTTATATCTCAGTTTTACGCCAATGTGGTGCCCTACAAAAGTACCTTCCAGAAGTTGATGGCTTGTTTGGTGTGCCACAACCTGAAGCCCATCATCCGGAGATTGATACCGGAGAACATATTTTATTGTGCCTACGACAAAGTGCGGCATTGCATCATTCACTCCCAGTACGTTTTGCGGTTTTATTACATGATGTAGGTAAGGGCTTAACCCCCAAAGAGAAATGGCCAAAACATATCGCCCACGAGCACTTAGGAATAAAACCTGTAAAAAAAATATGTATCCGATTAAAAATACCCAATGACTGCCGTGATGCTGCACTATTACTCACGCAATATCATTTGCATATTCACCGAGCCTTAGAATTAAAGCCCGCCACGGTGCTTAAAGTATTAGCTGCCGCCGATGCCTTTCGCCGACCAGAAAGACTGCATCAATTACTGCAAGGCGCCGAGGCTGATGCTAAAGGGCGCTTAACCTTAGAGAATCGCCCTTACCCACAAAAAGACTTTTTACTAGAGGCATTTAATAAGGCTAAAAAAATTGATATTGCAGCATTAACTACCCAAGGTTTAAAAGATAAAGCCCTAGGGGAAGCCATTACCCAAGAACGTACCAAAGCCATTGCCGAGGTTAAAAAGCACTGGCAAAAAAATAAAAAAGAAGATAACAATGACTAAAAAAGTCTTTATTACCGGTGGTGCCAGACGTATTGGACGAGCAATTACCCAGCACTTTCATAAACAGAGTTACCCTGTGATTATTCACTATAATCGCTCAAAAAATGAAGCCAGCCAGCTTATGGATGAGCTTAATCGACAGCGGCCTAACTCCGCACAAATTGTGCAAGCTAATCTGTGTTGCCAGCAATCGGTGAACCAATTAATTGACCAATTAAAAAATGAAAGTATCACCACTTTAATTAACAATGCCTCTTCGTTTTACTCAACCCCCCTAGGTAAAATAAACGAAACTGACTGGGATCATTTAATCGATAGCAATGTAAAGTCTGCTTTATTTTTATCCCAAGGACTCTACTCGCAGTTAAAAAATAATAACGGCTCAATTATTAACTTAATTGATATTCACGCCAGTAAACCTATGGCCTCTCACACCACTTATTGTATTGCTAAGGCAGGCTTACAAATGATGACCCAATCCTTAGCCCTAGAGATGGCTCCTGAAGTTCGGGTGAATGGCGTCTCCCCTGGAGCCATACTGTGGCCTGAAAACAACGGATCTGAAGATGAAGCCGCACCTAACGAGGCACTATTGCAAAAAGTACCAATGTTACGCTCAGGAGATCCCACCGATATAGCAGAGGCGGTTTATTTTTTAGCTCATGCTCCTTATATTACCGGGCAAATTTTAGCCGTTGATGGTGGCCGCTCTCTTAATATGTAAACTGCGCCTTATGTTACAAAAATCATTACATGTTATTTAGTGTTAGCCACTCAGGCTTTTTTTATGCCAATATGGCGATAGTAGATTATAAAAATAAAATACTTATCGCCCATTACCATAGGATCACAGCATGAGCCCTCCTAAAGTGACCAACTACGACGATTACATTCACGAGCCAAATAACTACAAACTTGACAATATCCCCGGCGACTATGGCCCACCACTTATTGGCCACACACTTACTTACTTAAAAGATCCACTGCCTTTTGCCCAAGATCGCTATAAAAAATATGGGGCTCTTTCCAAAGTCCACACCATGGGAAGTAAAGGCTTACTTTGTTTAGGCCCTGATCTTGCACAGCAAATTATGCTTGACCCTGGCAAAGACTTTTCTTCTAAAATGGGCTTTCATCAGCGTGTCGCTACTTTTTTTGCTGGCAGTCTCATTATGGAAGATTTTGAGCATCATCGTTTTCAACGACGTATTGCTCAAAGTGCCTTTAAAAATGATGCTTTAAAACACTACACAGCAGAAATTAACCGTATTTACCGCCGCGCCATGTGTGAATGGCAAGATGATATTAACGAGAATATTGATTTTTTTACTTACATTAAAAACTTACTACTAGAAGTTGCCGCTGAAATTTTTATTGGGGAAACCGAACGTGGTGAACGGGTTGCCCGGCTAAGCCAAGGCTTTACCGACTGCGTTGAGGGGCTTATGTATATGTTCCCTATTAATTTACCTGGGTTTTTATACCACAGGGGATTACAAGGACGAAAATACCTTGAAGGGTTTATGAAGCCTTTAGGTCAACAAAAACGTACTGGAGATGGCGGGGAGATTCTTAGTCATTTTTGCCGAGAAAAAGATGAGAATGGTGAATACTTTAGTGATGAAAACATCACCAACCAAATTATTTTTTTATTATTTGCCGCCCACGATACAACTACCGCTGCAATTACCCACACCATTTATTATTTAGCCAAAAATCCCGACGTAAAAGAAAAACTCTATCAAGAATGTCTTGCTGTGGGTAAAGATGAAATTGCTTATGAAGATTTAGACTCTGTGCCTTATATGCAAATGGTTTTTAACGAAGTACAACGCATTCGTCCATCAGTTCCCTCGGTTCCTCGTCGCACTATCCGTGAAGTAGAAATGGCTGGACACAAAGTTCCCGCACATACCTTAGTATTTACAGCCCCTCGCTTTACTCACTGGATGGAGGAATACTGGGATAAACCCTTTATTTTTGATCCCGAAAGATTCTCAGATGAGCGCGCTGAACATAAAAAACATCCGTTTCAGTTTCATCCCTTTGGTGGTGGAGCCCATAAATGCATAGGCATGCATTTCTCACTAATGGAATACAAATGTTTTATGCATCAATTTATGTTGAAGTATGATTTTGAAGCCAAACATAAAGATGGTGATGTATTTATTCAAACCTTCCCTTTACCTAAGCCTGTGGATAATATGCCGGTAAAACTCACTCTTAGAAAATAACTCTTAAAAAAACAGCTCCAAAAAAAGAAAATAAAAAAGCCGCTATGGAATAAAATCTTCAGCGGCTTTTTTGTTTTGATTACTTTTGCTTATAGTGTTTTATCGATTAAAAGCAACAACCCATAAGTGTTGTTTTTCTTTATCGTAATCCTCCCATAACTGGGCAAAGGTTTTTTTCTCAACCGGATGAATCGCATTAGGAGCAATATCTGCCAAGGGTTGCAACACAAAAGCATTCGTTAATATTTCACCCCGTGGCAATGTCACCCCATCAACAACCCCTACTGCATTATCAAAAAGTAGAATATCAATATCTAAGGTACGAGAAGAAAATTTTGCCCCTGATCGCTTGCGTCCATTGTTATCTTCTATTTGGTGAATCACATCTGACAATGCCGCAACGGATAATACTGTATCAAAAGCCACCACCAAATTTAAAAAATTATCCCCACTAAATCCTACCGCCTCACTTTCGTAAACCGGCGATATTGTTAATGGTGCAAAGTTCTCCTGCAATGCATTGAGTGCGTTATTAATATGATGATACCGCTGAATATTAGAGCCAATACTAACAAAAACCCGAGCCATCACGATGCCTTATTTGCTGAGGGCTGTGCGCCTCGTTCAATAATAATACCCACATCTTGAGAGCCGCGTACCGCACCGGGCTTGCTTAAACGCAACCGTAACCACGGCACTGAAAATTCATCTAATACAATACTGGCAATTTTTTCTGCCATAGTTTCAACTAATAAAAACTCACTGCCCTCAACAAAACTTATTAAACGTTTAGCCACGGCTTTATAATTTAACGTATCGTCAATATGATCACTTAAGGCCGCTTTTTTAATATCAGTTGCCATATCTAAATCTAAACTAATGGTTTGCTTTACTTGGCGTTCCCAGTCGTAAATACCAATAATTGTTTCAATTTTTAAATCACGGATATAAACAATATCCATTACATACTCCTTAATTTTTTTTACTGTACTTTAATTGTGGCTAATTCATTTAACGGCCAACGGGGCTTTACCGAAACGCCCATATCACTACGTTCGCCAGCTAATAAGCGTTGACAGCCAGCATAAGCAATCATGGCACCATTATCGGTACAGTATTCCGGTCTAGCATAAAAAACACTACAGCCTATTTTTTTGAGTGCCTTTTCTAGTTGTAAACGTAACTGCTGATTGGCACTCACGCCACCGGCAATAATCAATCGTTTAAGGCCGGTTTGCTCTAGAGCGCGGCGGCACTTTATTACCAAGGTATCCACAACCGCTCGCTCAAAAGCTGAGGCAATATCGTATTGATCTTGTAAGGAGAGCTCAGCATTATTTTGCTCTTTGCAATCGGCTACGGTATTAAGCGTATGGGTTTTTAAACCACTAAAACTAAAATCTAATCCGGGGCGATTAACCATCGGCCGGGGAAAAGTAAAACGATTGCTATCGCCTTTTTTAGCGGACATCGCAATTAATGGTCCACCGGGATAGCCCATGCCCATCATTTTAGCGGCTTTATCAAAGGCCTCACCTGCGGCATCATCTAACGACTCCCCTAACAATTCATATTGACCAATTCCTGCAACCTCAACTAATTGGGTATGTCCACCTGAAACCAATAATGCCACAAAGGGAAATTCCGGAGCAGTCTCCTCAAGCATGGGTGCTAATAAGTGGCCTTCCATGTGATGCACCCCAATAGCCGGCACTCCCCAAGCATAAGCCAACGCACGACCAGTACTAGCGCCTACCATTAAAGCACCGGCCAACCCTGGGCCTTCGGTATAAGCCACCCCACCAATACTCGCCAGATCAACATTGGCCTTCAGCATCACCTCTCGAATTAACGGAATCAATTTTTGAATATGATCTCTGGAAGCTAACTCCGGCACCACACCACCATACTCAGCATGCAGCTCAACTTGGCTGTATAACGCCTCGGCTAATAAACCCTGTTCGCTATCGTATAACGCAACACCGGTTTCATCACAGGAGGTCTCAATACCTAATACGCGCACTTACTTTCCTTTACATCTTTGAATGAAAAAAAATTTTACCAAATTAGCCACTAGTCAGTTGGATTATTTATCAGCCTCTTGCTAATGGCACCTGTAATTTTAAAAGCTCGCCATTATCGGTTAACACAAAAATAAAACCGTCTGGTGATGTATTAATTGCCCGAATACGCCTAGCTAACCCTTCAAGTAACTTCTCAGTCTCGCGCATTTCCCCATTCTGTATTTTTAATACACTGATATGACGACCTTTTAATGCTGTAATTAAAAAATGATTCTGCCATTTGGGGTACTTGTCTTGTTGGTATAAAAGAATATCTGAGGGAGCAATACTTGGCGTGTAATAAAAGTAAGGCTCTTTAAATACACCATGATCAGGCAAATCGGTAATTTTTCTACCACTGTATTCCACCCCATAAGTAACTAACGGCCAGCCATAATTAGCCCCAGCCTCTAGTTTATTCACCTCATCACCACCTCGTGGCCCATGCTCAACAGCCCAGATCTCCCCAGTGTTTTTATCTATCGTCATGCCTTGGGGATTACGATGCCCGTAAGAATAAATTTCAGGTAGTGCATTAGCCTCCCCAACAAAAGGATTATTCTCAGGTATAGAGCCATCCGTATTAAGACGGATAATGCTGCCCAAATAAGAGGCTGTGGATTGTAAATTCTCTCGACTGCGATGTTCTCCCACTGATAAAAAAATAGTGTCTTTATCTGTAATTAATAATGCACCGCCTAAATTACTGCCTCCATTAACCGTAGGTAGCGCTTTAAAAATTACCTGCAATTCTACTAGCTGATCGCCTTGCAAGCGCGCCTTTGCTAAACGTATCTGATGCTTATGTCCAGACTCAGACCGCGCGGTATACGATAAGTACAACTGTTGAGTGCGGGTAAAATCAGGATGCAGGGCAACCGCCAATAACCCGCCTTGCCCTGAAAAAGACACCTCGGGAACCCCAGCAATATAAGTGACTGCTTTTGTTGTTAAATTAATGCGCTTTAGTTCCCCCCCTCTTTGGGTCACCAATATCTCATGGTTATTAATAAAAACCATATCCCAAGGGGAGGATAAACCCTCCAGTACTACTTCCACCCCTTCATATTGATGGTCGCCCTCCACAAAAGACAGCCTAGACAGCCCTTGCGAAGTTGCTGAGGTAATAAGTAACAGACTTGCTAAGCACCCTATTAGCCAAAACCTTACCGCTCCTGCATAAAAAGAATGCATAAACCACTCCAAAATATTGATTAAATCAACAGTGACTATCACCGTTATTGTTACATAAGCCCAAGGATTGATGAGAAAAAGCCCATTATCAGTAAAAACACCTCCCTCACCTTGCAATAATTTTGCTTTTTTTAATCGCTTCCACTAGAATTGCCCGCCCTGAGGAACTGTAACAGCTCCCTATTTTGTTTTTATACAATTTTAAGGTTTATAGAAGAATGCCTTCAGTTAAATTAAAAGATAATGAACCCTTTGATATTGCTTTACGTCGCTTTAAACGTGCTTGTGAAAAAGCCGGTGTATTAGCCGAAGTTCGTAGCCGTGAGTTTTATGAAAAGCCCACTGCTGTACGTAAGCGTAAAGCGGCTGCCGCTGTTAAGCGTCACTTGAAGAAAGTTTCCCGTGAAACACGGAAAATGAAGCGCCTGTACTAGTCGTAGCAATCGTTAGCAGGCCGACACACCACTCTAAAAACCTCTCTTTTTTATATAAGAGAGGTATAGCGAACCCTTTATGGCCATGACTTCATTAAAATCAACAATTAACGATGCAATGAAGCAAGCAATGCGTGCCAAAGATAAAGCACGACTTGGGGCTATTCGCTTAATACAAGCTGAAATAAAGCGTATTGAAGTTGATGAGAGAGTCGATCTTGCTGAGGATGATAGCCGAGTTATTTCT
>CBDUPS010000075.1:0-6991 GCA_965369155.1 uncultured Spongiibacteraceae bacterium | reverse complement strand
CAGGGCACCCACGAAGGCGCGGGTGTGCAGGTCCACCACCGCCACCCGTGGCGCATAAAGAAACGTGCTGCTGAGCGGGAAAACAGCCTAATATGGTGCCAACCCTTAGAGCTAACATTGCCCCCATGGTGCACGATTTTCATAGAAGGAAGGTAGACTAATTTTCCTTTTTTCTTTAAGCGTACCGATAAATCAAAATCTTCAAAGTATAAAAAAAAGTCTGGGGAAAACCCACTAACCGACTTTAATGCACTGGTGCGGCACAGCATAAAACAACCACTGGCAATATCAATAAAAGCTGGGTCTTGTTTTTCATAGAGGTCTTTACGTTCATACTTATCTAAGTACACCTGAAAACGGCTCTTAATATAATGAGACGCAAAGCCCCGCAACAATAAAATTAGTACCGAGGGAAATCTTTTAGCTAACGATATTTGCTGCCCCTTGCCATCAAAGCCCCTAGGGGAAACAAGTACTGAGTTGACATCTTCTTCTAGGCATAAAATACCCTCTTGTAATGCCTCTTCAGACAACTCCACATCAGGATTCATCAATAAATGATAATCCGAGTCAGCGGCAAGTATCACTTCATTATTGGCTTTACCGTAGCCGATATTCTCAGGTAGCGTAATCCATTCAACCTTATCAAGGCACTCAGGGGGTGACTCGCACAATTTATGCCATAAAGCAGGGATGAGAGTTTCACCGCCATTATCAATTACCGATAAAGAAACAGTTAATGCTATGGTTTTTTCAGCATAACTAACCGCCTGTAGTAAGGTGCGTAAATTCTCTGCCAATTGCTGTGGGTCTGCTCGATATGTAACGATTGAAATACTTAGTCTCATTGTTTTCCCTAATTGGCTTTTCCCTGAGATGATCAAGTGGCTTATTGTCATTCATTGGACTTTCCATCGCAACAGACTCCGCTTAATACTGAGAAAATGATCGTGCTTTGCCCGTCTCCTTCCTTGCCAATGCCTATCCCTGCCCGTACTATTAGGCTCAAAAAAAATAATTCATACAAATTATGCTAGAAAACCCTTATCCCAAACGCACACTCGCCATTTTAGGCATGCACCGTAGTGGTACAAGTTGCCTTGCCGGCTCCCTACAACGGGCGGGGCTATATCTGGGAAAATTCTACACATGGAACCACCATAACCACCAAGGTAATCGTGAGAATCCTGATATCCTTCCCTTTCACCAACAGTTACTCGCCGACAACCACGGCTCTTGGGACAACCCTCCTGAGCATATCATTTGGCAAGACGCTCATATTGCTCGGGCAAAAGAGATATTACAGCTATATAAACAGGCGCCTCTTTGGGGGTTTAAAGACCCTCGCACATTATTAACCCTTGATGGTTGGCGACAGTTTATCGACATTGAATGTATTGGTATTTACCGGCATCCAGTAGCCGTGGTTGAGTCTTTACATCAACGTGGTGGTTTCTCTAAGGCTGTCGGCTGGCAACTTTGGGTACATTACAATCAGCTGCTTATTGATGAATACGAAAAACAACCCTTTCCTATCCTATCTTTTGATTGGAGCGAAGCTCTTTTTCATGAAAAGCTCGAAAAGGTAACGCCTCAGTGGGGTTTGCACCCTATCGCTAAAGAGGATCGTTTTTTTACCCCCAAATTACGCACGAACAATCGATTTCAAAATCATGAACTCCCAGAGCAAGTCCAGAGCTTGTATAATAAACTTCAAGAAATTAGTCAGAATTAGTCACCCATGAATCAAAAAACAGATAAGCCCAAAAAACCTTCTATCCCCAACAGTCCTCGTCCGGTTCATTTTTTTGATGAAAAAATGCCCACTATATCCCCACGGGAGTCATTTCCAACCCTGCCAACTGATAGGCCATTACTCTCTATTATTGTTATGGTTTACAAAATGTCTGCACAGGCTAAAAAAACGCTACTGTCACTGAGCACTCAATACCAACGGGGGGTTTCTGAGGGAGCCTATGAAGTCATCGTTGTTGAGAATGAATCAAGCGATAACTTAACCAAGGAAGATGTGCTTCAGTTTGGTAGTAACTTTCGCTATTTCCGTCGCCAAGAAACACGGCCTTCTCCGGTTTTTTCAGTTAATTTTGCAGCCTCTCAGGCTAAAGGCGAAATGATCGGCGTTATGATTGATGGCGCTAGAATGGTAACCCCCGGTGCCGTTAGCTGGATTATTGCCGCCCGACGCCTTAGCCCTAATGCTATTGTCGCTATCCCCGGCTACCATCTCGGCGCCAAAGTTCAACAAGAGGCCGCTAAGTCAGGCTATAACGCTGAGACAGAACAAGCTTTACTTGATAGCATAAACTGGCCCCAAGAGGGCTATAATTTATTTAATATTGCCGTATTAAGTGGCACTAGTGCCAATGGCGTATTTAAACCTATTGGCGAAAGCAATTTGCTTTGTTTACCCCGCGCTATATGGGATGAGTTAGGCGGCTGTGATGAGCGTTTTGATGAGACCGGTGGCGGACAAGTTAATTTAGATCTTTATAAAAGAGCCTGTGAGTTACCCCAAACCCTATTAGTGACATTGCTTGGCGAAGGAACTTTTCACCAGTTTCATGGTGGCATTACCACCGGCGGTACAAAAGATGACGAGCGCTATGAAGTAATGCGTGCCCACTTTGCTCAATATACCGCTATTAGAGGGGAGTCGTATCAACCGCCCCTAAAACGTAGTATTTATTTAGGCGCTGTTCCTGAAAGCGCACAAAAGTTTATTTACTCAGGCTCCCAACGAATTAGACAATTATTGGGTGAGCTACCCGGTGGCCCTAACGCTAAAACAAATAATCAAAAAAAATGAGCTTCTTATGATTTATCACCCACTCTCAATGCGTAACTTTATCCCCAAAAAAATGGTATTTAGCACTTGGGTTGATCACATGCCCTTTGCTTATGACTTAGTAGCCGCTATACGCCCAAAAATGGTCGTTGAGCTAGGCACTCATAATGGATTGTCATTTTTTACCATGTGCCAATCAATGAAAGAAAACGCAGTCGATGGCATTTGTTATGCCGTCGATACCTGGGAGGGTGACACTCACACGGATAGCTACAGTGAAGAGGTATTTACCAGCGTACAAACGCACCTACGAGAAGAATACAAAGGTATTGCTTATATGATGCGTATGCTATTTAACGATGCCTTAGCTCACTTCTCTGATGAGAGTGTTGATTTACTCCATATTGATGGTCTGCATACCTATGAAGCGGTATCTGAAGACTTTAATAATTGGTACCCCAAAGTAAAGCCCGGGGGGATTATTATTTTTCATGATGTCCATTCTCGTATGATGGATTTTGGTGCTTGGAAATTTTGGGAAGAAATAGCACCGCAATACGAAACATTTACCTTTAAACATGGTTTTGGTTTAGGCGTGTTACGCAAAGCCGGTGGCAATAATCCGTCACATCCACTATTTGAGGGGTTATTTAATAGCAGCGAAGCTGAACAACAACAACTACGAGAAATGTATTTAGATATTGGTGACCTAATCTCGTTTCGCCGCCGTCGCCAGCAAAACCAGTTAAAAAATAAACTCCAGCAAGCTCAACAACAGGCGGCGCAAACAGCCCCCCCTGCACCACCAAAACCTAAGGCTGATAGCTAATTCCAATAACCAATATAGCTACTATGAAAAAGAAACCACTTATCTCTATTATTGTTATTGTCTTTGATATGCCAAGACAAGCGATGAATACGCTTTACAGTTTAAGTGCCCTGCACCAAAAAAATATCGATTTAGATGACTATGAAGTTATTGTGGTTGAAAACAACTCTAAGAATCAACTACACGAAAACCATGTGTTAGGCCTTAAAGGAAATTTTCGTTATTTTTTACGGGAAGAATCTAGCCCGTCGCCGGTTAATGCCATTAATTTTGCTTATCAGCAATGCCAAGGGCAAATGATCGGTCTTATTATTGATGGAGCTCAAATGGTAACTCCCCGGGTTCTTGAGTACAGCAAAATGGCACACTTAATGAACCCCCACGCATTAGTCACTATTCCTGCGTATCATTTAGGTGAAGTAGAACAAAAGCATTTAACAGCAGAAAATGACCATCAAAATATTGAGCGCCTAAAACTACAGCAATTAAATTGGCGCGAAAATGGTTATCGTTTATTTCAATATGCCTGCTTTGCCCCAAGCAACAACCGTGGTTACTTTCAACCAATGCAAGAAAGTAGCTGTCTCTTTTGCCATCGCAAAGACTTTGAAGCTATTGGCCAAGCTGACGAACGCTTTAATCTTCCAGGGGGAGGCAGTATTAATTTGCATATCTACCGAAGCCTAGGGCTCTTAAAAACCACTCAGCTGTTTGTACTTCCAGGCGAGGGAACTTTTCACCAGTTTCATGGCGGAGTCACCACATCAGAAGTCGATAAGCGAGAAGACACCCTTATACAGTTTAAACAACAAATTGATGATATATGGCAAGGTAAATTTCAATCATTAACTCAAGAGCCAACACTACTAGGCGCTGTTACCTTTCACTCGCAGCCCTTTATGGAGCAATCCAGTGAACTCGGCATGCGTCGCTTTACTCGTTTAGCTAAAAACAAAAAAAGCTATTGGCCTGATGACGAATATCACGATAGATTTACCGAGAATAAAGCCAGTGATACCGATGAAAATGAGCAGTGGCGTATTACCGAAGTCATACCACCTGAATTTCGTTGGTAACATTAACCGTGACTAAACCCCAACCCAAGCTCTCTATAATTGTTATCGGCTACGATATGCCAAGACAATTATTAAATACGATATACAGCCTCTCTCCCCAGCATCAAAAAAATGTCTCAAGTGATGACTACGAAATTATTGTGGTAGAAAACAAATCATCTCACTGTGCTGATGAGAACAAAATAAAAGCCCTTGGGAGTAATATTAAATACTACCTTAGAGATGAGAAAGGTGTTTCGCCAGCTCCTGCCATCAACTTTGCCTTAAGTAAAACCCAAGGAGATTTTATTGGTTTATTAATTGATGGCGCTCGCATGGTTACACCACGTGTTATTGAATATGCCCTTGCGGTACAACGCCTATCTCCCCATGCGATATATGCAGTTCCAGGTTTTTTTATCGGCCCCCACGAACACCAAAATGCAGAAGCGGAAGGCTACAATGAGGAGAAAGAAAAAGCATTATTAGCCCAAATAAAATGGCAAGAAAATGGCTATCGCCTATTTGATGTCGCATCAATGAGTGCCGCAAATCCCAAAGGCGTATTTCAGCCATTCTTAGAATGTAATTGCTTTTTTACATCAAGAGATAACTTTAATGCTATTGGTGGTGCTGATGAGCGCTTTAATTTAAAAGGCGGTGGCTCTCTTAATTTTTATCTATTTAAATCGATCGGCATGTTAGCGACTTGTGCTCATTATTTTTTAGCACCAGGAGAGGGGTCATTCCACCAACTACATGGTGGCGTAACAACAAGCTTACAAAGTACTCGAGAGCAAGATGTGTTGGATTTTAGCTTACAGCTTGAATTAATATCAGGGGAGTCACCCTTTCGCTCTTTTAATAGAGAGCCTATGCTTATCGGTGCTGTTACCAGTCATAGCCAGCGCTTTTTAAAGTATGCATCCAATCGTGCAACAAAACGCTTTACTCGAATGACAAAAAAACAAGAGTGCTTTTGGCAAGATGATCTCAATTTTTCCCGCTGGACAAGTGTTAAACAATAGCTACACTTTTTTCCACAGC
Organism: uncultured Spongiibacteraceae bacterium; assembly: GCA_965369155.1. Lineage (GTDB taxonomy): Bacteria > Pseudomonadota > Gammaproteobacteria > Pseudomonadales > CBDUPS01 > CBDUPS01. The sequence goes on along the minus strand of CBDUPS010000075.1, from coordinate 1,254 downwards.
GTTAAATGCGGAGTATCATTTTCGTTTTTAGGTCGCCCGTTAGTATAGTAATACAGAGCTAATGAACGGCGTGTTACTCCATCAGGACACGTAAGCGGCTCTGGATGCCCATGAAACGAATCTCGTGTCGTGGAAAAGATTACGCAACGACCCGCAATAGGGAAGACTTTTTTCTCACATCTCGTTAGCTCTTTATCCCACAACTCCAAAGCACCACCGTAACTCTCATCCCACTCTGGATTTAAATAAAGCAGAAGGTTAAGCCTTCTATCAAGGTTAAACTCAGGATGTTTATTGTAATCTGCGTGCACAAAGAGAAAGCCATCTTGTTGTGTTTCATGTAACCCGCCACCCACTAAATGCGGGTCGGCGATTAACCCCTCAATACCGGTTAACCGTTCTAAAAAAGATAAAAAATAACCTGAATTTAATAGCCAATAAAGTTTTCTTATTTTTAAACTAACCTTCAACTCCATTGATAGCCATTTTTTTCCTGACTGAGCTAAATGCTGCCCATCAAGCATTTTTGCCTCATCTGCACCCATAGCTAATGAGGTCATATCAGGAAAATTACAATTAATGCTTTCGACTAATTCTGGAGAAATAAAATCATCGAGCACCACATGGGGAAACGGTTTGTTCTCTTGATATTCTGCTGATTTTTGATCAGCAATCTGCATTAAACTCTGGTATTCAAACAAAAAATATTCCTTCTTTTATTTCTTACTTTGGTAATAATAGCTGCAAAATATACTCTTATTATCTGCGGCAAACGTTACTGTATTAGTATCCGTTACTGAAGGATCTAATAGCAATACATCTCCACCTTGCACATCAATTGTCTGACCCCGTAAGCAAATAGCCATACTATCAAGAAATAAATAATGGTGTAGGGCAACAGAAAGCTTTGTCTTCGGGTGTAAATCATTAAAGCTAACTTTTATATCTTGTGACAAAAAAATACCAGACTGCACCATAAATGTATCAGGGATTAAGCTATTAATTTGCGTTATCTTCTCTAAAGGCCTTAGGTAACTACCAGAACAGACCTCCCACAGTATCTGCTGATAAATAGACTTAATCCTCTCATGAAAAAAGTCTACTATGCCATAGCATAAGCCCTCCTCTTTTAAACAGGTAATTGCTTGCTGCTTAAATAAAGAAGGCACCAAAAAGTATCCATCACCCAAAGAAAAATCAAACTCTTCGCGTATTTTTTTTCTAACCCCTTGAGGTTCGTGTAGAATGTCCGGT
>CBDUPS010000074.1:0-7184 GCA_965369155.1 uncultured Spongiibacteraceae bacterium | reverse complement strand
AGATAACTTAAAAGAAGGCGATATTGCCGCACGTTTAAGTGGTGATGAGTTCGCCATTATTATGCAAGAAACTGATGAAGCCGAAGCTGAAAAAATAGCCGAGTCTTTATGCACAGAAATGATGAAAATTGCAGTTACAGGCAAAGAACGGATTCATAGAATAACCGCCAGTATTGGTGTGGTTCTTTTCCCCGATCACGGGGATAGTGTTGAAACTCTTTTTGCTAATGTTGATTTAGCGATGCATGAGGCCAAAGAGGCGGGGCGTAATTGTTGGAGCTTCTTTAATGATGATGCCTCGGGTAAACAAAAAGTAGTAGAGCGGGTTTTTTGGAACGAGAAAGTAAAACAGGTGTTAACCGAAAAAACTTTCGAAATGCGCTTTCAGCCTATTGCCCATGTGTCGGATCGATCGGTTTCTCATTATGAAGCTCTTTGCCGTGTAACCGATGAAAATGGCGATATCATGTCACCAGATAAGTTTATTAATGCCGCTGAGAACGGCGGGCAAATGCATCTTATTGATGAGATGATCATTGAGCGAGTAATCTCGAATCAAAAAGAACTGCAGGGGCTTGGCTATAACGCTCGCATGTCGATTAACTTATCAGGGCTTTCTTTCCGTAATAATAATTTAATCCCTCACATTGAAGCCTGCTTAAATAAGTACCAAGTAGAGGCTGAATCTATTATTTTTGAGATTACAGAAACAGCAGCGGTAGCCGATATGGAAATAGCTTGTCGTACCATGGAGGCTATTCGAGATATGGGGTGCCAGTTTGCCTTAGATGACTTTGGTGTCGGCTTCTCTTCGTTACATTATTTGAAGCGTTTGCCGATTGATTATGTCAAAATAGACGGCTCATTTATTCGCCGAATACATGAAGAACCCGATGATCAGGTTTTAGTAAAAGCTTTGGTAGAAATATCGAGAGTTTTTGGACTTAAAACGGTGGCAGAATTTGTTGATACAGAGGACGCCTTAAATATGCTAGAGGATTTAGGCGTAGATTATGCTCAGGGTTATTATTTAGCAAAACCACAAACATTTGATCAATTGAGAGAACAGAAAGGAACCAAACATGGAATTTAATACCACAGAACTAATGGATACCGCATCAACATTTATTGTGATGTACGGGCTGCAAATTGTTGCAGCAATTCTTATTTTCTTTATTGGCCGCATTGCTGCTAAGTTGGTATCAAGTAGCATTGTAAAAGTAATGGAGAAGAAAAAAATCGACAAAACCGTTAACTTATTTGTCGGTAAATTAGTTTATATAGGCTTATTAGTTTTTGTGGCTGTTGCCGCATTAGGCCAGTTAGGTATTCAAACAGCCTCATTTGTTGCCATTATCGGTGCCGCCGGTTTAGCGATAGGTTTAGCATTACAAGGCACATTGTCAAATTTTGCTGCTGGGGTATTAATTATTCTATTTCGCCCATTTAGTGTAGGTAACTTTATTGAGGCGGCAGGCGAGGCTGGTGTTGTAGAAGAGATCAGCATCTTTAAAACCATATTAAAAACCGGTGATAACAAAGTTATTTACATTCCTAACTCAAGCATTATGGGTGGCAATATTACCAACTACTCAGTAAAGGATACTCGGCGAGTTGATATGGTAATTGGTATTGGTTATGACGATGATATTAAAAAAGCCAAAGAAGTTTTGTTAGGTATTGCAGCTGCGGATAGTCGTATTTTAAAAGATCCTGCTATTACTGTTGCGGTTAGTGAATTAGCGGACTCTTCAATTAACTTTGTGGTAAGACCATGGGTTAATTCGGCAGATTATTGGGCGGTTAAATTTGATTTTCTAGAGTCGGTAAAATTACGCTTTGATGAAGAAAATATTGGTATCCCTTATCCACAAATGGATGTTCATTTTCAGCAATCAGATAAGTAAAAAATAGTTTTCTTTTGTCTAAGTAAATAGGAGATGGTTTGTGAGGTATCTAGTTGCATCAGCTGTTTTAGTTGCATCATTTGGGGCTAATCTAGCGTTTGCTGAGGCCCCAGCAAAGAGTGCCTATAAAGGCGAAGTTGAATTTGGATTTTTGCGGGTTACCGGTAATAGTGAGTCAGAAAGTCTTAATGCAAAGTTTAACTTAACTCGTGAGGGGCAACATTGGCGTAATAATTACCATGTAGAAATGTATGGTGCTAGTGATGATGATGGTCGTTCAGCTGAACGCTATTTTGTCTCGACAAAACACGACTATAAGCTTAATAAAAATGACTATTTATTTGGTTACGCCTCTCACGAAGATGATCGTTTTAGTGGTTATGACAGTAGAAGCGTTTTATCAGCAGGCTATGGGCGGCGTTGGCTAAATCAAGAGAATATGACACTCGATACTGAGGTTGGCCCAGGTTACCGTATTGATAACCCTGAGGTAGGCGAGGTTGAAGGGGATGCAGTTATTCGGGCTGCAATAGATTATATTTGGGATATTAACGAAGGTACACGTTTCCAGCAGAAATTTAGCATGGTTGCCGGGGGCGGTAATGCAGAGTCGATATCAACTACGTCATTACGCACACAAATTAATCAATCATTATCATTGAAAGTAGGTTATGAGATTACTTATAACCATAGTGTTCCTGATAAGAATACTGAGCATTCAGATACAAAAACCACAATTTCGCTTGTTTATGGGTTTTGATAACAAGTGAGTAATTTTGATGATATTAGGCCTTATCATGACGATGAGGTGCAGGAAGTTCTGCAGCGCATCGTCCATGATGATGAGTGTTTAAGCGCAGTTATCGGTTTGCGATTACCGCGTTGTCCGGCATTTTTTAAACCGGTGATAAAAAAGCTCGCTACGTGGTACTTAGTAAAACAAGTAGAAAAAATACACACGGTTGATGCGTTTCAATTGATGGTTAAATCTCATTTAGAACGCATGGTAAAAAGTAAAATTACTCATCTTACTAGTAGTGGTTTAGAGCGGCTTGATAAAAATAAAGCCTACCTTTTTATTAGTAATCATAGAGATATAGCCTTAGACCCCGCATTAATCAACTATATTTTATACCATCAGGGCTTTCCAACACTGCGTATTGCCATTGGTGATAACTTATTAAAAAAACCTTTTGTAGCTGATTTAATGCGGCTGAATAAAAGCTTTATTGTTCAGCGCTCAATTAAAGCACCTAAAAAATTATTTGCGGCATTAAAAAATCTATCGCTTTATATTCGTTATTCCTTAACGCAAGAGAAAGCTGTTGTTTGGATTGCTCAACGGGAGGGTCGCGCTAAAGATGGTCTAGATAAAACCGACCCAACAGTTATCAAAATGCTAACCATGAGCCAAAACAAAAAAGAAGAAAGCTTTTCTGATGTGGTTAGCATACTTAATATTGTTCCTGTTTCTATTTCTTATGAGTTTGACCCCTGTGATGAAATTAAGGCACAAGAGATTTTTCAAAAAAATAGCGCTGGTTTTTATGAAAAACGAGAAGATGAAGATGTTCTTAGTATCGCGAAAGGAATTACTGGGGAAAAAGGCCGTGTACACATCGCTTTTGGTAAGCCATTAAATGCAACGTATCAAAATGCAGAGGAAGTGGCTGCGGCTATAGATAAACATATTATTGATTCATATAAGCTATTTCCTAGCAATGTTTTAGCTTGGGAGGTATTGCAGCATCAAGATGTGGCTAGCGAATGGGGTGTATCAGTTAGTAATGAAGAAAGAATGCAGTTTTTTGCGCGTTTGGCTTTGTCCCCAGAAGAATTACAACCATTTATATTGCAAATGTATGCTAATGCCATAGAGAGCAAAATGGCATTATCCCGCTAAATCCAGAGAGAAATGATCAATCATTTCTTGTAGTCGGGTAATAGTTTCTGGGCTTGCATCAATTATTTGAAAGCCACTAACATACTGGCCGGGTTTTTGATCAGGGCGAGACCATAGGCAGTCTAAACCGATGGTGAGCTTTTTAAGCCCTTTTATTTCTTTTGGCAGTATGACGTTGTATTGAAATACATAGTCTGGTTTTATCGCAATAGCTGAACGCAGCATAATACCTTCAGTGGTAATATCAACAACAGTTCCCTGTACCTCACCTGTGACGGCATCTTCTAAGGTAACGGGCTGCTTTAACGCTTTACGAACTTGTCGTCTTTTCATTTGCTGTGCTCATTATTTTTTTAGAGTGTGAATAAAGTTAATAAAAAACGCAAGTCTCATGGGCAAGCTATTTGCCTGTTTATAGGCAAGAGAACTGATAAGACTGTATTATCTCGTTATTGTTGTTGGCTTTACTCCATTCACTTACTTTCTTCCAGCCACTGGGGCACTGGATTATCATTTGTTTGTGCAGTGAGTAAGTAATGGTATTTATATCAAACAACTGTGGTGCTAGTGAATAGAGCACGCTGGCGGTGTATGTGTTTAGCGCTGAATTCTCTACGCTTTGTTGTTGGTTTGTTTGGATGCTGTCATTGCTGGGTTGTTCACTTGTGGTTTCACCCCATAAAAGTTTGTGAATGGCAGATTTTTTACCATTATTTTCTTTATGAAAGTTTTCAAAATCATTAGAGTCTGCGTCATCAACTGTACTACTTTCGGCATGTGATGGATTGATGTTAATTAAAGCTATACTGATAAGACATATATAAATTATGCTAGAAGTATTACGTGATTTCATTTGAGTCTCACTGTGAGTAAATTAGAGATAATAAAAAGGGTGGAAAACCACCCTTTTGTAATTGTCTATAGTGTCGATTTTTAGAATTTATGTTCTATACCTACACCAAGAGTGTCGTATTCTACATCAAAATCAAGTAAAGCTATGTTTGCCTCTCCATCAAGTACGGAGTAGTAAGTAAACAATTTTGTGTTTTTCGCTAACGCATAATCAACACCCAAAGCGATCTGTGTTGCATCATAATCGTTACCCGCAAAGTCTTCAGAGGAGCTCATACTATACTGGGCTTTAAATTTAAATTTATCTAATTTAAATGAGCCGCTTAGTACTGCAGCGTCTTGTTGCTCTATCTTCATGCCAAAGGCTTTAGGGATTCCGCTCAGTTTACCTAAGCCTGCTGTTTTGTTCATGTCATCATGAACTTCCGCTGTTTGAATTAAGGCGCCAACTGTAAAATCACCAAAATTTGCTTGAGATGCTAAGCGAATAAGGTCAGTATTTTGAACGTTATTATCAGCGGCTAAAGATACCCAAAATACATCATGTTTGTAATTGACCGATGCTGAGAACTGATCACCTAAATCGCTGTCATCACCTTTACATGCAAGGGAGTCACAACCAGCGTCTTCACCAGGCATAAAAGCAATGTTAGCGTAAAAGCCTGCAGCTTTAGGACTGGTATACATTACGATGTTGTCTTCACGATTCTCACCAACCATTATATTTTTGATATCCCCATGAACTAAATCATTAAACATATCAATGTTGCCTTGAGCTAGTTTTGTTGGTGTGTCATGTTTACCAGCAATAATTGTACCGAAGTTACCCTGTAGCCCTACATACATGTTACGAGCTTTAAATTCATCGCTATCGGCATTACCATCATCATGGGCAATTTCATATTCGGCTTTATATATAACATTTAATCCGTTGTCAGTTAACTTGGTCTTCCCTTTAATGCCGATGCGAGAGGCGTTGCTTGTTAGCTCCCAGTTATCTTTTGATGTGGTATTAACGCCTAAGGTGTCGACAGATTCTTCCGTCATTTGTAGTGATCCGTTAATTTTACCGTAAATGGTTAAATCAGCATGAGATAGAGAGGTAAATATCATCATAGCTGACGCAAGGGGTAAGATTTTTTTCTTCATAAAAATATCCTTGGTTTTTTAATAGTCTTAATGTCGGAGGAAATTATGCAAGATAATTATGACAACTTAATGACATGAGATATAAAGGGATGCACTATATATAAAAAAGCACTAATGGGGCTACTAATAACGCTAAAAAATAATATGTGTTTTATTTTAGTTATCCTATACTTTAATAGCCAAACACAGGGAAGTTTGCGCATATTATAGGGAGATTATTTCATGATCTTTAGTATATATGATGTTTTTTTTGCATTTATTGTTGGTTTCTCTATTTGCTTTTTTATAGGGTGTTTCTTTTCGTTAATAAAAAAAGAAGCCTTTAGTGATTTACAGCTACCATCACTGAATAAGTATTTGTTCTCTGAGTCTGACGTTGATTTTTTTGGCATCAGAGAAAAACGGTTGCAGAAAATTATCGATACAATGCCTTATGTATTAACTGTGCGCGATAATTTAGGCCATATCATTTTTGCAAATCAATACGTTGCCTCAAGCCTTCATATACCCTTGCGGAAAATATGCGGAAGACATTTTTCTGATGCATATAATCATTTAAATAAAGACACCATCAAGCAACAATTACAGTTAGATCGAGATGTTATGGAAAAAGGCATTGAATACTTTGATAGTGAAGAAGTTATTAAAGATGTTTTTGGTGTGTGCCGTATTTATCAGTCACATCGTTTTCCTTTTATACAAGATAATAGGCAAATGGTGCTTTGTGTTGCGATTGATGTTACCGAACAAAAAGCAAAAGAAAGAAAAATGAAAAAATTAGCTTTCTTTGATGAACTTACCGGCCTACCCAATCGCACATCTATTTATTTCTGTTTAAAAAAAGAAATAAAAAGAGCGCAGCGCCATCAACTCAATGGGGCTGTTATGTTTGTTGATCTTGATTACTTTAAAGAAGTTAATGATGGTTTTGGTCATAAGGCAGGAGATGAGATTTTAAAACAAGTTGGATTAAGATTAAAAAACAGCCTTAGAGAAGAGGATGTAGTAGCTCGTTTATGTGGTGATGAATTTATTGTGTTATTGCCTGAAATTAAAGGCGATAAAAAAGAAGTGGCTGCTATTGCTTTGGCGGCTGCGGAGAAAATACGAAAAGCTTTAGAGGAGCCTTTTATTGTTAATGATGTGCGCCATTGTATTTCAGCGAGTATTGGTGTCGTTATTTTTCCAGACGTTAACTCATCAGCGGGAGCAATTTTAGACCTTGCAGATAGTGCTATGTATTCAGCTAAACGATATGGTAAAAATTCAGTTAGGCTTCTTAGTAATTAAATTAATTATCATAAATTTTTATTTTTTTTAAACTTGCCTCTAACACTTTTGTTTGGTTTTTACCGAGAGTGGCTTCTATTGTG
>CBDUPS010000073.1:0-7207 GCA_965369155.1 uncultured Spongiibacteraceae bacterium | reverse complement strand
CGAGCAAAGCCCTGGTGCATCAATGACCAAAGATGAGAAAGTTCGTATCGCAAAAGCATTAGAGATGATGCAGGTTGATGTTATTGAAGCCGGCTTTGCTATTGCAAGCCCTGGAGATTTTGAAGCGGTAAAAGCGGTTGCCGAGCACATTAAAGATAGCCGTATTTGTAGTTTGTCCCGGGCTAATCGTAAGGATATTGAGCGAGCAGGTGAGGCATTAAAGTCTGCGAATGCCAGCCGCATTCATACCTTTATTGCTACATCACCGATTCATATGCAGTACAAATTACAAATGACTCCAGATCAGGTTGTTGAACGCGCGGTTGATGCGGTGCAGTATGCCCGCCAGTTTACTGATGATGTTGAATTCTCCTGTGAAGATGCTAGTCGCTCTGAGTTTGATTTTTTATGTCGTATTATTGAACAAGCTATTACTGCCGGAGCAGGAACAATTAACATTCCTGATACGGTCGGTTATGGGGAACCTCGCCAGTTTGGTGAGCTGATTTCTCGGCTAATTAATACCATTCCCAATGCAGATAAAGCTATTTTTTCGGTACATTGCCATAACGATTTAGGCTTAGCGGTAGCAAACTCTTTGTCTGCAGTAAGTAATGGGGCAAGACAAGTAGAATGCACCATTAATGGATTAGGGGAGCGGGCTGGTAATGCATCACTAGAAGAAATTGTGATGTCTATTCGCACTCGCCAAGATGTCTTTTCGGTAAGTACCAATATTGATGCGACTCATATTGTGCCTACATCACGATTAGTCTCTAGTATTACAGGGTTTCCAGTGCAACCTAATAAAGCCATTGTGGGCGCTAATGCTTTTGCCCATGAAGCAGGTATTCACCAAGATGGTGTGCTAAAACATAGAGAAACCTACGAGATTATGCGGGCTGAAGATGTGGGCTGGAATACCAATAAATTAGTCTTGGGTAAGCACTCGGGTCGTGCGGCATTTAGATCTCGCTGTGAAGCACTAGGCATAACGTTTGATGACAAGGAAGAGTTGGCTGAGGCGTTTGGTCGTTTTAAAGTGCTGGCAGATAAAAAACATGAAATTTTTGATGAAGATTTACAGGTGTTAATGAATGATCTTCAAGACGAAGATAACGAGAAATATCATTTGCTTTCTTTAGAGGCTCATTCTATTCCGGGTAAAAAACCTCAGGCTTCTATTATCTTAGGGTTTGATGGCAAAGAACATACTCAGCAAAGTGAGGGTAGTGGTCCTGTAGATGCAGCCTTTAAAGCAGTTGAAGCATTAGTTAAAAGTAATGCCGCTTTAAAACTGTATTCAGTTAATGCGATTACCAGCGGTACAGATTCACAAGGTGAGGTAACCGTTCGTCTTGAAAAAAATGGCATTATTGTTAATGGTTCAGGTGCTGACACCGATATTATTGTTGCCTCGGTAAAAGCCTATTTGAATGCCTTAAATATATTAGCAACAGGTATTATGCGAGCACATCCACAAAAAGGTATTTAAGGTTAAAACTCATAAGATAAAAAAGTGCAAAGCCCATGTCAGTAAATGCTAAAAAAAGACTTTATTTAGAGGCGTTGGGGATTACTGTATATGCAGATAAAAATAAACCATGGCTAGATGAGGTTGTGCCTGCGGCTTTAGTCTCTAGAGAATCAACGACTAAAAATACAGCATCTGCTAACGTAGTACCGATAACCACAAGCACTGCTACAGTAGAAGAGTTGACCATAAGTGATGACGCCCTCGATCAGTTATTACAGGCTGAAACCGATTCTGTTACAGCGCGTCCATTCGCAAAAGTATCAGCAGCAGAGACAAAAAAACAAAATGACTCTGTTGTAGAAAAACAACAGACACTAACGGCTCTTTTAGATGTGGTACTGGTACAAAACAATCACGGTGTTGCCGTAGCTGATGTGGCTGATTTTCCAGAAGCGTTTAATAATTGGAATAGCACACAAGAATTTTTATTAGATATTGCACGGGCGACAACGGTGAGCTTATTTGGTGATGAGTGCGATTTAGCCAAAGCAAGGGCACAAAAAATCAATGGTGCCATGTCGGTTGCAGGCCAGTTAAAGAGTGATAAAGCCAGTGCTGATTTTTTACACGGGGCATTATTAGGCCCTAAAAATGTTGCACCAAAAATGCTGGTTATGCTGGGTGCTAAGGCGGCGTTTTTTACTGAATTCGGCGAAGGCCATAAATTATTTCCCCAGCGTTTATTAGGTGAAGCATTACCGCAGCTAATCAACAGCACCGAGGCAAAGCAAGCATTGTGGAAAGCCATACAGACTTACGCTCTGGGTGACTGACGTGTCATTGTTAGAGCAAGTGATTTTTCGTAGGGCGACAGAAGCAGACCTTCCTACAATGAATGCCATAGAGCAAAGCGCACACTTTCAGCCCTGGACTGCAGAGCAACTGGCATCTTGTTTTCGTTCAAAAAATCTCATTGGTGCCTTAACACTTAACGACGTTGTAATTGCCTATGGTGTGATGAGCGTTGTTATGGGTGAAGCAGAGTTATTGACATTGGCCGTATCGGCTGATTACAAACAGCAAGGCTTAGGCTTTAAATTATTAAACCTTCTGTTTAATGAAGTTATAAATGAAGGGGTTTATTGTTGTTTTTTAGAGGTGCGACCGTCGAATAAACCGGCGATAAAGTTGTACCGAAAGCTAGGGTTTTATCAGGTTGGAGTGCGGAAAAATTATTATAAAACCCCCGAAGGCAGAGAAGACGGTTTAGTATTGTGCTGTGATTTGGGTTAACAACTAATATAACTATTTTTAAAAGTGAGAAAGCTATGGACGAGTTAACAACAACCTATTGGAAAATAACCCTACCTGATGAATGGTGGCACGAAATAGATGAGGAAGCCGTTGTTATTGGTGATCCAGATGATGTGGGTGAGTTAACCCTATCGATATTAGAAACAGAAGGCACAGTAAGTGTTGATGACTTGCTTGCTATGCAAGAGGACGATTCTCCAGCAGAGGTCACTGCGGTGACGGTTGATGAATTCCCAGGGTTTTATCGAGCTTACACAGACGAAGAAGGTAGTTGGCGAGAATGGGTTATTGCCTGTGAACAGTGGATTGCCTACATCACTTATTTTTGTGAAGCAGAAAATAAAGGTTTAGATGACGCTTTAATTGATGAAATATTATCAACCCTGTCATTTCGCAGTTTAGACAATATAAACCAAGAAGGAGAGTCATAATGCGTATTTTGCATACCATGATACGGGTGGGTAATTTAGATCGTTCTATAGAGTTCTATACTGAGGTTTTTGGTATGAGCCTACTACGCAAAACGGATTACCCATCAGGACGCTTTACTAACGCTTTTGTAGGTTATGGTTCAGAGAAAGACAATAGTGTTATTGAGCTTACTCATAACTGGGATACAGATAGTTACGAGATGGGTAATGGCTTTGGTCATATTGCTCTGGGTGTTAATAATATTGTAAAAGTTTGTGGGCAAATAAAAGCGAAAGGGGCAGAAGTAACCAGAGAGCCTGGGCCGATGAAGCATGGCACAACCGTTATTGCCTTTGTTAAAGACCCAGATGGTTATGCTATTGAGTTAATAGAGATAGGCCAGTCAGACTTATAAATTTTTATAAAAAACGCTAAGACTAAAAAGTAGACTCTTCAGAAATACCAAAAATTTGCATATCTAATAAATGACATAGCTGGTGGATTAATACTACCTGAGTCTCCAGTACTCGGGCGGGATTAAAGTCAGGCACTAGCAATTCGATATTATTAGGTTCTAAGAGGGCGGCAACATCACCGTTGTTACCTCCGGTGATAGCAAGAATGCCCATCTGTCGATCATGGGCCGCTTTAATGGCTTGTAAAATAGCCGTCGATTTATCCATACTAAATAGCACTAACATATCACCGGGTTGACCTAGGGCTATAATTTGTTTGGCATAGATGTCGTTGTAATGGTTGTCCGATGCCATGGCATGAATAAGGCTTGTATCAGCATTTAAATTTACCACGGGAAACCCTGGACGATCTTGTAAAAAGCGATTCATAACATAAGACGAAAATAAATCAGCTAATGGTGATAATGAGGCGCTAGCGCAGCAGAGAATTTTATTTTCCCCTAACAACGTGTTGACCAATTGAATACCCGCCGACTCAAGTAATGGGGTTAACGGTTCAATTGAGCGAATAACCACATCAAGATGCTCATTAAACTGATTGATAATTCGTTTTTCCATTAAGATTACAATCCTTTAGGCTATAAAAGCCCTTTAAATTATGAAAATTCTTTAAGCGCTAAAAGCATTTTTTATCCACTCTAACTTTAGCAGATCGTATTCGCTTGTGGCACAAACAACATCAAAGCGGCAGTTACAGTGATTTAAGTTATGTGTTTGTAGATAATACAACGCTGTTTTTATAATCTTCTGTTGTTTTGTGTGGTTAACCGTCTCAGCAGGTGTGACTAAGTTTTTACTGCCACGAAACCTTACTTCAACAAAAACTAAATAATCATCCTCTTGCATAATGGCATCAATCTCACCTATTTGGTGAACATAAAAATTACGCTCTATTAGGGTGAGGCCATTGTCCTGCAATTTTTTTATAGCGGCGGTTTCTGCTTGTTCGCCTTTGGTTTGCTTATCGGTTTTTCTATTATTTTTGTTGCGACTTTTTCTCGGATAATTGGCTGTTTTCAGTCGCAATTTTTTGGGTAATTTCATTCAGTGGCGCTCCTTGCAGCTGAGGTGAAAGTAACGGTTGTCGCTGTTTTTTTTCGGTACCCTGAATATTAGGTAATAGGTGAGGGGTACCATTTTTAAACACATTCCAAACTAATTGACGCTCAATTTCCTGTTGATTGTTAATCGTTAAAATACCTGTTTCACCAAAAAAGCGTGAGCCAGAGATATTTTGCAATTGTGGTAATAACGGATGTAATAAATAAGCATCAATACCTAAAGCGTACATACGGCTATAGGTTTTTATCGGCTCGCCCAATGAGGCTTCAAGTTTCTGTCTACGTGGGCTGTTATCTTTTAAGATCCAGGGCATATCAATAAAACGAACATCATCTAAATCATCATCACGAGTACTATCGGGGTGTCCTGAATAAATAGTAGAGGTTGAATAAACAGGAATATCTCTTGCGTAATGAAAGGCTAAAATAGGCTTAATAGAACGGGCTTGGCTAGGACGGGCGACTAAAAATATAAAATCAATATCTTGTCGGCGACGTGGTTCACCATAAACTCGCTGAGGAATAATTTGTCGTATGTGGCGAATACGCTTTTCACTTTGATCAATATGCAAAAGCTCTTTAACCGTTTGTGATAATTCATCACGATCACTATAACTGGCCGCATCGGCTACTTCGCCATCACCGGCTTGCCAGTTACGGGTAAATGATTCGGCTAACCGAACCCCCCAGTCGCTATTAGAGAAAATAACAGCGACCCGGTTGTGGTGTTCTAATAAAGCACGCTCGGCAACTTGAGCGGCTTCTTGTTCTGGAGAAAGGGAAAACTGCACCATTTTTTTAGGAGGAGCCCCGTATTCGCCTAACGAATTAAGAGCAATAATAGGAACATCTAGCGCGGGATAATCAAATAATTCAGCCACTTTATTTTTGCTCAGAGGCCCAATAATAACCTCGGCACCATCATTCACCGCCTGTTGATAACGTTCTGTGACTGAGGTGCTACCTGCAGTATTGTAAAATGTTATTTGTGGGCGTGATTGAGCAGGACTTTGGTAGTGTGCAAATAAGATACCATCACGAATGGCCTTTCCCACGGGGGCAAGCTCACCCTCAACGGGTAATAACACCGCAATATGTTGTGGTTTATTGGCGGCTAGATTGCGTAATAAATTAAGGCCACCGGGAATATTCTCCGCGGCTGGGTGATTAAGCCACTGCACTTCCCAGTGATTCAACGAGGCCACTTGTTCATCTAAATCGCCATGGCTTTGTCGGGCGATTAAGGCAAGCTCTATCCAGCCCTTTAGGGTGCTTTGTAAGTGAGGATTACTTAATGCTTGGGTGAGCTCCTCTAAAGGGGTATTAAGCAAGGCTTCCCAAATGCGTTCGCGATAATAGTTTTGCTGAGTGTTGTTGCTAATTAATGGGTAAATAAAGACACGCTCTTGGGCACTGGCCAGTAATTCTCCAGTAAGGGCAAGGGCACTGGTTTTTAAATCATTAATAACGATTTGTGTGGCAGTTGGGGCTGAAAAGCTTTGGTTAATTAATTCAGGGGCATTTAATAGGGCAATGGTTCTTTCTGGGTGGCCTTCTAGTAAATCAATACGCGCCTGTAAAAATACATAAATAATGAGCTCGTGAGGACTCACCTGTGAGGGCTTGATAACGGCCATCCATTTTTTTGCGTCCTCTATCTTGCCCTCATCAATTAAAAGGCCAACAGCCAGTAATATATGGTGTTCTCGTGCTGGAGAGGCAGCATTACGGGCAAGGGATAAATGCTGGGTGGCAGAGTTAACTTCTATGGTTTCTGTGTTTGGCGTTGTAACGGGGGTAGGGCTCGAACAACTGGCCAAAATAAAAATTAAAGCTGACGCTAAAAAATAATAAAAAAGACGAGATAATTGCATTTGTTAGTCGTAGTCGCTCACAATGTGGTCGTTATTATAATAGAGAAAGGTTATGTCGACAGTACTTACAGCGGGTTTATATGTTATCGCCACCCCCATCGGCAACCTAGGAGACATAGTACCCCGTGGGGTAGAGGTCCTACAATCGGCAAAATTGATTTTTGCCGAAGACACCCGTCATAGCGGCAAGCTGTTTCAGCACTTGGGCATTGATACACCTTGCGTGTCGTGTCACGAACATAACGAACTAGGCCGGGTGGATACGCTATTAAAAGAGGTGGCAGCAGGTAATGTAGTGGCTTTAGTCAGTGATGCCGGCACCCCGCTAATCTCCGACCCAGGTTTTAGATTGGTGCAAGCTGCAAGGCAAGCTGGAGTTTTTGTCAGCGCTGTACCGGGGCCCTGTGCGGCTATTGTAGCTTTAAGTATCTCGGGGATTCCCTCTGATCGGTTTTTATTTGAGGGGTTTTTACCTAGTAAAGCGGGGGCAAGAGATAAACAACTGCAATCATTAACCTCGCAAAAAAGCACCCTTATTTTTTATGAGTCTCCGCGGCGGGTCGTTGAGTCACTACAGGCAATGAGCGAGCAGCT
>CBDUPS010000072.1:0-7209 GCA_965369155.1 uncultured Spongiibacteraceae bacterium | reverse complement strand
CTATGGCCTGTGACAAACTTGCTGAGGGTATTCGCCAATTTGCTAAAGATAAACAACAGTTAGCCTTATTGCTGAGTGCTTTAAAAAAATAGCGCTCATTACACCCCTACCCAAATTTAACTCGCACACGCAACTGCCTAAACTGCTCGTTATCAACCCAAAAGGGGATAAAAACAACCTGTGTTTTTTTACCTGCAGATGTTTGCTCTTTAAACGGAAGTATTGTGAGTAATGGGGAAAAAAAACCACCAGCTAATAAAGTAACGGGAATTTTTTTCTGCCGATCACAACCTGCATAACAGACAAACCAATCACCCTGCTCTAAACATAAAAACCGCACACGCCTTTTATTAAAGTAAAATGCACTGAGATAAAAAAATGAGGCTATCAATGCTGTAATGGCACAATAAAGCCCACTATTAGCAGTAAAGATCAATGAGAGTAGTATGATAATAACGCTATGTAGCAACCCATACCATAAAACAATAAACCATGGGGGTGATGGCGTTATAACCAATGGCGGCAGCGTAGATTGGCTAGGCTTTTTTGTTACGGATAATACTGACAATGCGTTTTAACTCGGGGTTTTCTGGGGTTTTATGCCCTAGGAACCAAGCAAACAAATCAGTATCTTCTTCTTTTAAAAGTAAGATGTAACGATCCTGATCTTCCTTGTCCAGGGTGCGCAATACGTTTTCTACAAAGGGTAATAATACCAAATCAAGTTCTAGCATTCCACGGCGGCTATGCCAGCAAATTCGATTGTAAGATAAGTCGTCCATAGTCACTCAGATTGGCATCAATATATTGCAGAAGACAGCGATTGTAGAGAATCCGCGCCCGTGTTGCCAGCTTTTAACAAAAACAGACAACGCGGTCTTACTTTCTTCTCTTTTGCTTTCGCTCATAAAGTCTTACCATACCATGATCGCTTTATTTATTTTTAACAGGTTTATTCTCATGCAAACAACTCACTGGCATCGTTTAGAAAGTTATTGTTTTATCAACATTACAGGCCCTGGGGCAAGCAAGTTACTACAAGGGCAGTTTACCTGTGACATCACAAAACTCGATGACAAGCACTCAAGCTTAGGGGCGCACTGTAATCCTAAGGGTCGCATGATTTCTAGCTTTCATATTGCCCGTATTGCCGAGGAGTCATTTCGCCTACGTTTACATTGCTCTATTGCCGATAATGCCCTCACCACCATTAATAAATATGCTGCTTTTTCTAAGGCAACAGTAAGAGCTGAAACACTTTTTTGTTATGGTTTAGTAGGTGAGCAAGCCCAACAAATATGCGAAAAAATACTGGGTTCTTCCCCTCAAAGTCACCACGCTATTGCGCAAAAAGAAGGTATTATCGCCATACAGCAAGACCGAGAAGGCCAGATGATTGAGCTATGGAGTGAGACTGATATTAGTAATGTGCTGCAACAACATCTTAATCAGTCTACTGCGGAATCTCACTGGTTTGCCCATAGTATTGCTCAAGGTATTGGTGAGGTACGCGGTGAAACCATAGAAGAATTTATCCCCCAAGAAATAAACTATCAATTAGTGGGTGCAATTAGTTTTACTAAAGGCTGTTATACCGGACAAGAAATCATTGCCCGCATGAAGTATTTAGGCAAATTAAAAAAACACATGTATTACGCACAAGCGCTAACCACTAAAAACCTTTTACCAAACACGCCTGTTTTTGTAAAAGGCGAAGAGAAAATTATTGGTCATGTCGTATTGTCTGCAGCTATCGATAGTAAAACACAAGCATTACTTTGCGTGATAAATAAAAAGGTCGTTGATGAAAATCAGCTGATAGCCGTGGGCGATACCGATGTGACATTAACCATAAAACCGTTGCCCTACTCCCTTGAAGAATGAGCGCTCGAAGAATAAAAAAACATTGATATAACCGGTGTGTTAATAGAACCAACCCGTTCTAAATGACACACCTGCAATAACAAAAAGAACAGAAAAAATAGTTACTGGTATAATATGCCACGCCATAAGTAATAAATTATCACAGGTTAGTTTTGGGATAACTCTAAAACGTGCATTAATGGCAAAGCCTAAGGTTAAGGCTAAAAGAGAAAACTTTACCAACAATACATGGGCAATGGGATTAACAAAATTAAACCATTGGCTTATATCAGGCAATAACCGATGGGCCAGCATTAAACCTGTTATTATTTGTATGATAAGTGCTGGCATACCTATTTTTTCGTAGCCTGATTCAAACTGATGTAATTGCTCTAACGACTTTTCCTTTAAAATCCGAGGTAGCACTACAAGCGACAAAACAATATGCCCCCCTGTCCAAATAGTGGCAGCTAAAATATGTAACAACAATAACCATCCGTACATAACACAACCTCCAACTACTTTTAATTTGTATTAACTGTATTTTTTTCAGCCAATAAACGATTAATGATTGGTGTTATTTTCGCTTTAGTGCCCTGCCATTTAAATAACGAAAAACCACCTTTAAGCCTTAGTCGATACTCTGCATAACCAATACGTTTAAAGCGATGATAAAGGCGTATTTCGGCCCGGTACATATAAGGGACAAAATCCCATGAACGTAATGCTGTATAGGTAACTCGATATTCACATTGATGGGCTTTGTTATCCTTGCGAATAATCTCTGTCGTAATTAAGTTATTTTGAATTGTGTCATCAAGTACGGATAAAAAATCTTTTACCTTTACCAGTGGATTCTCCTCAATACATATATGCTGTATTTGTTTTACATTATGTACCGGTTGCACTTTAATGGCGGCACAACCCAACATAAACACAGCCAACAATGCTACTAATAGTATTTTCAAAATAACTCCTACAATGCTATAAATTATTTATGCATTATTAATTTTTTTATTATGGGTTTTATAAATCATTGAGCTTCTGAATTATTGATCCTCTAAATTATTACCCCATAACCATGCCGCACCAAAAACACCGCTCGAATCACCACCTTTTGCCTGTGTAATAATAGTCTTAACGCTACCGCCAATAATAAAATCGCCCCAGTGTGCAGAT
This sequence comes from uncultured Spongiibacteraceae bacterium, assembly GCA_965369155.1. Classification (GTDB taxonomy): domain Bacteria; phylum Pseudomonadota; class Gammaproteobacteria; order Pseudomonadales; family CBDUPS01; genus CBDUPS01. Next base: position 4,167 of record CBDUPS010000072.1, on the reverse strand, counting down.
ACTTTTTTCGCTATATTTGACAGGTTTGATAGCCCTCCGCCTAAAACGATAATATCAGGATCAATAATATTAACCACCGTAGAAATCGCAGCAGCAAATTGCTGATAGTACATCTCTAATGCCTGTATGGCCGCCTGTTGATTTTTTAACGGCTTCGAAGACGTGGCTAATAACGCAATATCTTGTGCAGATAAACAATCCCCTGTTATTTTTTGGTAGGTTAACGACAATCCGCGACCTGATAAATAAGCCTCAACACAATCGGTTTTTCCACAGTAACAAGACCGATTTTCTAAGGGCTTTTTCAGCAGATTTAATGGCATAGGATTATGACCCCACTCACCGCTAACGCCATTAATACCAGTAATTAATTGCTGATTAACGATTAATGCCCCTCCAACTCCTGTGCCAATAATAACGCCAAAAACTACCGGTTTATTTTTTCCAGCCCCAATAACCGCCTCTGATAAAGCAAAACAATTAGCATCATTGGCAATACGAACGGGCCGTTGTAATGTTTTTTGTAAATCCTGTAATAACAACTGACCATTTAATGCGGTGGTATTACAGTTTTTCATGGCTCCGGTATGATCAGAACTGCCTGGTGTACCAATACCAACAGGTAATTTTTTTGTTACAGGAAACGCCTCGCCCATATTAATTAAAAGCTGTTTTATCGTTTGCAAAATAGCCTGATAATCTTGTTGGGGTGTTGCTAATCGTTGCTGCCACAGCAGCTGATTTTGCTCATCAATAGCCACTGCTTCTATTTTTGTACCACCTAAATCAATGCCAACTTTCATTTTTTACCTATATGTTTATTATCAATAATAAAACTACCAATGAATTATTTTTTTATTGTGTTGCTGTAAATAATTATTGGCTTTTAAAAAATGTTCGCACCCTAAAAAACCTCGATATGCCGATAGCGGTGAGGGGTGAGGTGCCCTAAGAACACAGTGTTTACTTTCATCAATAAGCTGGCCTTTTTTTTGTGCGTAGTTACCCCATAGCATAAAAACCAATCCTTGCCTCTCTGCATTTAATCGCTCAATAACGTTATCAGTAAATGTCTCCCAACCTTTTCCTTGATGACTACCTGGCTGGCCTTTCTCAACAGTCAGCACGCTATTTAATAAAAACACCCCTTGTGCAGCCCAACTACTTAAATCGCCAGAGGATAATTCTGTTGTCCCTTGGCTTTGCTCTATCTCTTTTAAAATATTAACCAGTGACGGTGGTTTTTTTACATTCTCTGGTACCGAAAAACTTAACCCATGAGCCTGCCCTTCTCCGTGATACGGGTCTTGTCCTAAAATAACAACGTTTATTTGAGAAAATGGTGTTTGATTAAATGCTGCAAATTGAAGGTTTGATGGTGGGTAAATAATAGCCCCTTCGTTTTCCCTTGTTTGCAAAAACTGAAATAACTCTTGCATATAGGGCTGTGCGAATTCTTTTTTTAACCACACTTCCCATGAACTATCCATATAAAAACCTTTATAATGCTCGTTATATTTTTAACGCTATTACTAAAACCTTATGCCCACTAACCGCTCTATTATCACACCAGATCAGATAAGCCTCAACGTACTTTGCTGGGGCGAAGAACATCAGACAACCCCCTGTTTTTTATTACATGGCTTTACCAATGATGCACACCTTTGGGATCAGCTCGCTTTACTATTGAGTCAATCACGCCCTGTCTATGCTTTAGATTTTCGTGGTCACGGAGATAGTGATTGGGACCCCAATGTTCGTTATCACCATCAGCAATTAGCCTGTGATATTCAAACGGTTTTAACTGCATTAAATCTTAAAAAAATTCATTTACTCGGTTATTCGTTAGGCGCTCGTATTGGTATGCTTTGGGCGGAGAATCACAGAGAAACATTAGCCAGCTTTACGATTGTTGATACCGGCCCTGAGGTACGAGCCGCAGGGGTCAATAAAGTGCGCCGTGATGCAGAAGCTATGCCCAAAGAGTTTGCCTCGGTAAATGACTATGTGGCGCTAATGCAGCGCATTTATTTTTTAGCTAAACCAAAACTCGTTGCAACGTTAGCGCAGCACAATTTACGTAAAATAAATGATAAGACATTTATCCCAAAAACAGACCCAGCCTTTACCAGCAGTTTATGGAAACCTGACAGCCAAAATAATAATGCCTCTGACTTAAGCGATCCATTAGTAGAGGCTCTCTGGTTAACTCTGGCAAGCATTACTGCCCCGGTACTTATTATTAAAGGGCAGCTATCGGCTATATTAGCGAAACGCACCGCTGAGAAAATGCTTAACACCATACCCAATGCCCAGCTACGCTTAATAGCAAACGCCGGTCATGCTGTCATTGTAGATAATCCTGAAGAGTTTAATGAAGCCGTTATCGACTTCATTACTAAGAACACACCATCGTAAACTATGTGTAGATAGCGACTTTATTACGCCCTGTTGTTTTTGCTTTATATAACGCTTCGTCGGCTCTGTTCACCAACTCCCGTGGTGAGGTTTCCTCTGTGGGCACTAGCGTTGCCATACCAATACTAATGGTTACAAATGGGCTTACCGTCGATTTTTTATGATTGAGTTTCAGTGCCTCAACCGAGCTACGAATTTTTTCTGCAATAGCTAAAGACTCTTCACCAGTGTTAGGTAAAATAACCGCAAATTCTTCGCCTCCATAGCGGGCTACTAAATCTGTCGGACGCTGTACAGAATCTTGAATGGCTTGGGCCAAAGTATGCAAACATTGGTCCCCTTGTAAATGCCCATAGGTATCGTTATAAGGTTTAAAGAAATCGACATCCATTAATAATGCTGTAATAGGTAATTGCTCCCTTTGCCCTCGCTTCCATTCTTTTTCTAAAAACTCATTTAAGCTACGTCTATTCGCTAACCCGGTTAATGCATCGGTACGAGATAATAATTCTAAACGTGTATTTGCTTGGTTTAAATCTTGTGTACGCTCTTCAACTTCTTGAGAAATAACATCGGTGCGCTTCCATAACAAATGAAAATAAAACATGATTAAAATAGAGGCAATACTACCTGTAAAAAATGACACCCACGGGGTAATGCCTCTTTTAGCATCAATATTATCTACGGTTGGTATGGCTGTTAATGTCCATGAACGCCCAGGCAATGTCCCAATGGCAACATCGTAGCGGTACTGCGGTAACAACACTGATTTATTCAGCAACGACTCATATAAAGTAGCGATACCACCATTAGGATTATCGTCACTCAAAATAAAATCAATATCAGCTGATTGGTTGATCTTAGAATATTGTATTAACTCAGGAACTGAAAAGCTGGCAACCAAAAAGCCGGCGTGATGACTACGGCGTTCTTCCAATGTATTGGCCGGGCCTTGATATATGGGAACATAAGCACCAAAAATAAAATGGCTGGCATCAGTAAATGAAGGGAATACTTCTGTTGCACTAATTTTTCCGTTATCTCTTACTTTCTCAAGACGTTGTAGGCGTTCTTGATTCATACCGATATCTAAACCTATCACCGATTGAGCTTGGGCGCCAACACTAGGCTCAACGAAAGTTATGGGAAAGTAATACTCTTTTTCTTTTTTTAGGGCGGTAAGGTTAGGGATTCCATGGGAAAAATTAACGGCGTCAGGAAATGATCTTATGGCAAAGTTTGGTAACTTTTGACGCATGCTCTCTTCAAAATCAATTTTATTACTTTGCTTTACTAAAGGTGCCCAAGCTACGTCTTTTATACTTTTATAGCGATTCAATATGCCTTGTGAAAGCTGTTTAAACTGCTTATCGTTAAGCACACCAAAGGTTTCATAAATATCCCGCCACCGATATAGGGTTTGAAAGTCTTGCTGAATCTCTTGCTGCAATAACAAAACATAGCCATCAACTTCATCTTCAAACTCGGCGGTAATCGCGCTGGTTTCTACCGCATAAAAAAGCCACGAAATCAGTACGGTAATACTGAGCGATAAAAAACCAACAAATATAAGAAAAATAAATCGTTTCATAGCCTATTAGTATAACAGTGTCGTTTTTTTGTGTTGATTGTTTTTTAAACTAATACGCATAATACCAACAGCTATGATTTTTTAAGTTGTTGAATAAATCGGTCGGATTCATCAATCGCTTTTTGCATATCTTTAATCAGTCGGCTGACATCAGAATC
>CBDUPS010000071.1:0-7265 GCA_965369155.1 uncultured Spongiibacteraceae bacterium | reverse complement strand
TCACCGGAGTTATCATCTGTAACAATAAACCAAGGTAGGCTTTTAGCATTATCGGCTAAGGCCTTGATAAACTTAGGCTGGGTAATACAGCCAACAGCATCGGAGTGCTCGGCAAAGTAAGTGAGCTCATCACCAATACAACGGGTATTTGTGGTAACTGCCACCGAACCAACAATAGCTGAGGCATACCATGCAATCATCATCTCTGGGCTATTTTCACTATGAATCAAAAGCTTATCGCCTTTTTTTACGCCTTTTTCTAATAGACCACAGGCTACTTTATTAATATCTTTCCAAAAATCGCCATACGTCCATCGCCGCTCATCACCCGACTTAGGCACCCAAATAAGAAAGTCATTCTCCGGTGTTTGCTCGGCCCATTTTTTGGCTAACCACGGTACATCCTTACCGGCAAAATCATACAAAGTAGCTGAATAGGTTGAGTTAAACTCTGGTGCTGTCATAGAATGGCTCCATTGGATTTTATTTTTATTGGGCATATTCTATCGGAAGAACTAACCCACCTCCATAGACTATATGCCACCCTCACAAATAATTAACCTACACTTAATAATAACCACTAAAAGTATTCGTTACCTATGACTCACCTTACCAACAATATTTTTACAGTAAGCCGCTTATTAGTGCTGCTTGCTTTGTTGGTTGCCGGGCTAAGCACCTCACCCTTTGCAACCGCAAACAAAATTTATAAAGCTGTTGATGCCGATGGTAAAGTTTACTTCACGGATAAAAACCCCAACCATATAAGCACGATTGATGCGGTAGAATCTGAAGAGATTTCAGTTAAAAAAGACTCAAGCAATAAAACTCGAATCGTTAGCATCGGCGACTCTAGTTATTGTGGCCATATACAACTACCACAAAAGAAAACAGCAGATAACTCCTATTATAAAAATCGCCCTGAGTACTATTATAAAAGCTTGTCTCGAAAACGCGATGAATGGCAAAGAAGTTTAAAAAAGTACGAGCAGCAATTGTCGTCAAAAAGCTATCAATACAATTACTACAGCTCCTCTCGATATCGCAGAAGCTCTAACTACAACAATACCCACAACCCCGAAACCATTGAAAAAATGCGTGATTATCGCTGCGCTCTCACATGGGCTAATCAACAGGCTAATACACTTAACAATCAGCAGGACTCATTAGATAAAAACATCCACAAATTAAAATCGTCCTTAACCAACTTACAAAACACCCAACAACGGGTTTGTGGAAATGAACCCATCTACGACCCCTCGGACACCTACCTACTCGATAAGTGGAATCGCTGGAACAAATGTAATGAGCCTTACAAATCGCTTATTTCAGAAACCGCTAAAAAAATAAACCATAGCGATGCTGAACTCAGCACCATTCGCAATTACCTTCACACATTAAATAACCGCCCTTAAACCAAATAACTACAACATCATTGATGCTCAATGCAAAAACAATGATGTATTTTGTTGTGCCGTTTAAAGTCTTTATCAATGGTTGATGGTGTGATGTTTTTAACCTTGTACCGCTGGGCAACGGCCTCATCTAGCACAAAGCGTTTGTAATTGTTTGAGAAGTACAGCTTGCCCTCTTTCGCTAAACACTGCATTGCCATATCAATTAACCGTACATGGTCGTTTTCAACGGAGAAGCTATCATCCATACTTTTGGAGTTAGAGAATGACGGGGGGTCGCAAAAAATAATATCGTACTTTTCTTTCTCCCGACCTTTTGCCTCTAACCACACCATACAGTTGGCTTTTATTAATTGATGTTGCGCCCCTTTAATGCCATTGGCCTTAAAGTTATCTGCAGCCCAGTTAAGGTAGGTATTACTCATATCAACGCTGGTGCTTGATTTTGCCCCACCTAAAATGGCATGAACCGAAACAGTGGCGGTATAACAAAATAGATTTAACAATGACTTACCACGGCATTCTTCATGCAATTGTTGGCGAATTAACCGGTGATCTAAAAATAAACCCGTATCCAAATAATCCCACAAATTAACCCAAAACGATGCCTCACCCTCTTTAACTAAAAAGCGCTGATGCTGCTCTGAGAATTTCTCATATTGTTTTTTACCCGCCTGTCTCTGGCGATACTTTAATGCGATTTGATGTTTAGGCACATCGGTAAGCGATGGTAATACCGACATCACCTGATTTAAGCGTAACATGGCTTTTTCGCTATCAACCTTGGCTGGGGGTTTATATTCGGAGACATGCAGATAATCGTGGTAACGATCAATCGCCACGGCAAACTGTGGAATATCCGCATCATAAATACGGTAGCAGGTAATACCTTTTTTTCTTGCCCACTTATCTATTTGTTGCATATTCTTGGTGAGGCGATTAGAAAAGGCCGTTACTTCTTCATCTTGTAGCGTTTCTTTAATGCCTTCACTTTTATGCCGCACGGTGTCATCAGATACCGAAAAACACACCAACTTACTATCAATCGGCCCATTAAATAAACGGTACTGCTTATGGCTATGAATCCCCATCGACTGACATAACTGGCTATTACCGGTAAAAACCACGGCATCCCAACCCAAGCAATGGCTCTTTAATAACGTGCCAATGCTTTTGTACAAGGCGGGTAACTCACGCTCCTCACCCATGCGCTCGCCATAAGGGGGATTTGTTGCTAATAAGCCTTTTTCAGTAAAAGGCTCAATCAATGAAGGCAGACTTTCGATTGTCGCTGCTTTTATAGCGATAACACTTTCTAAGCCAGCATTATAAATAGCCTTCTCGGCTCTAACACATTGCAGCTCATCACTATCAAACCCTAATGCGGTTGCTTTATTAGCCGCCATACCGGCTTGTTGCCGCTGTCGCATTTCATCTTGTAGGCGAGTTAACACCACCGGCTGATGATTAAGCCAGCCTTTGGCGGAGAAATCTTTACGCCAGAATGCCGGGGCAATATCACAGGCCATCATCATACCTTCAACCAATAAAGTGCCTGATCCACAAAACGGATCCAGAAGTATTTCTCCCCTTGCGGCTTTTTCAGGCCATTTACCTCGATACAAAATAGAAGCCGCTAGGTTTTCTTTAAGGGGAGCACCACCACCGCTTTCCCGATAACCACGCTGGTGTAGGCTACCTTGCGTTAATTCTAAAGCCACCATCACCTTATCTTTAAACACACGGCCATAAAGAGAGATATCAGCCTGTTGCTTACCAAAGACCGGCACCTCTTTACCTTTAGCCCTAAACCAATCCCGCACACCATCCATAATCATTTGAGCGCCATAACGAGAATGACGAAACTCATGGGATGTACCGGAGAACTTAACCGCGATTTCTTCTCCCCCTTTAAGATGATCTCCCCAGGGAACGACTAATGCTAAATCACGCAGGTCTTCGGCTTGCTTAATAATCCCCTCAGCCAAGGGCAAGACAATACGGTTAGCACAACGTGACCACAGCATCGCTCTGTAGGCCATCTCTAAGTCACCCTCAAACCACACGCCAGCAACGGTAGGCTTTACGGTTAAGGCACCAAAAGAGACTAACTCTGCCTCTAATAAAGGCTCGATCATTTTGGGACAAGTTGCCAACCAACGCTCTGTGTACATATTCTTTACCTTGTAATGTGAGCTTGAAATACAAACCCAATGTGTAAGCCTTAGATTTTATCTTAATAAACAACACTGGTCTTATATTGTTGCTCGCATCTTTGTTACCGGTTTATTAAGCTAGCCGATTAGTGGTTACTACAATGACCATAATCCTCTATTTTATAACCTTTAGTTATTCGCTTTATTGTCAATCTAGGTCTAGGCTAAAAGAGCCTTTTACTTATTTTAAAATAACGGAGCGCATCAATGAAAAGAACAAAAAGAAACCCTGCAGAGAGAGCCTACCAAAAAGGTTACCAAGCAGGCATGAATGGACGGAGCAAGGCGTCGTGCCCCCACGCTGATGATACAGGGGTAAAACATATAGAGTGGTTACGGGGTTGGCAGGAAGGCTATGACGATAAGCAAAAAGGCTTTGTCGGTGTATCAGCGATACATTTATTAGCTTAAAAATCAATAACTAAAAAACAAAATAACACGTTAATTCTAAGATGAGAGCCCTCTCTTAGAATTAACGTTTTTTACTTTAAACGCCCTGTTCTATAAAAGTCACTATTGCTCCCATCACTTTATTTGCCTCTACAAACAATACCTCAGAACCTTTTATGACATTCTCATCTTGCACGTATTGATGCCTTGATTGCCCATTCACATACTCTAAATCTGCCCCACCATGATCCAGAAGGTCCAACACACTTTTAGGTGTTACCTCTGGGTGAAACTGCAGTGCCACAATGGAGTCGTTATAAACAAAGCCTTGGTTTTTACACGCGACGCTACTCCCTAAACTTATCGCCCCTGCTGGCAGATCGAACGTATCACCATGCCAATGAAACATATTCACTTTCTCCGGCATCCAACTTAATGAAGAAGAATTAGACGCCTCAGCAGAACGCATCACAGGAAACCAACCAATTTCTTTATAGGTATTGGCGTGTACATTAGCACCTAATGCCTCAGCAATAAGCTGAGCGCCTAAGCAAATACCTAGTATTTTTTTATTCTCAGCAATCGACTTTTTTAAAAGTGCTTTCTCATGAGTAAGCCACGGATATTGTGCATCATCTGCAACACCCATTGGCCCACCTAAAACAATGAGCCAATCAAAATCATCTGTGCTGGGTAATAATTCATCGGCATAGAGATGTGTTGCCGAAACACTATGACTACCTTGTCGTAAAAAATCATCAATACAACCTAATCCTTCAAAGGGCACATGCTGTAAGTAATGAACTCTCAAAGTGCTCCTGCAACCTCTGATACAAGCTTAGGGCCTTGGTAAATTAACCCTGAATACAATTGCACTAATGAGGCTCCTGCGGCTATTTTTTCTTGGGCATCTTGCCCTGAGAAAATACCCCCTACTCCAATAATGGGTATATCGTTACCCAGTTCACCGGCTAAAATACGAATCACCTCAGTAGAACGATTACGCACTGGCAAACCACTTAAACCCCCTGCCTCATTACCGTGGGGCAAGTGTGCCACTACTGTTTTATCAATAGTTGTATTGGTTGCGATAACACCGTTAATCCCATGATCTTTAAGTAAGTTGGCAATAGCTGCCACATCCTCATCGCTCATGTCAGGGGCGATCTTTACCACTAGCGGTACTTTTTTGCCGTAACGCGATGTCAGCCGTTGTTGCTGTGCTACTAACTCATCGACTAATTTTTTTAGTGGATCACCAAACTGTAAGTCTCTAAGACCCGGTGTATTAGGTGATGACAAATTAACCGTGATATACGAGGCAAAAGAGTACACCTGCTTCATGCAATACAAATAATCATCAACCGCTTTGTCTGCTGGGGTGTCTTTGTTTTTGCCTATATTTATACCTAAAACGCCCTTTTGTTGATAAAAGTTGCTTTGCTCAACCGCTTTAACTAAAGCATCAACCCCTGCGTTATTAAACCCCATGCGATTAATAATGGCCTGTTCTTTAGGCAGCCTAAATAAACGAGGCTTCTCGTTACCGGATTGTGCTTTGGGAGTGACTGTTCCTACCTCTAAAAACCCAAACCCCAACGATGCCATGGCATCTACATATAAGCCGTCTTTATCTAAGCCTGCAGCTAAGCCCACAGAATTAGGAAACTCTATACCCATAACCGTTACTGGTTTGTGTACTTTTTCACCGGCGATAAGCGAGGATAAATGTAACGAGTTTGCCAAGGAAAATGCTTTTAATGCAGCATAATGTGAGGTTTCGGCGGGTAATGAAAAAAATAAAGGTCGTAATGCTTTGTACATAACATTCAAATTTAGCAGTTATTAAGGGGTTGATATTTTGCCCGATAAACACCATGAATTGAACTACTAATAAAAATGGCTGTCATTAGATACTGAAGTATCCAGTTACTGTGGTTATAATCAGGCGGCAAAAAAATTCAAACTAAAAAACAAACCCAAATTAAGGCGATATACCAATGTCATTACAACAGGCTTTTTCTGACGTAAATACATGGCTCTCCACTCAGGTTATTGGGCAGGAGCACTTAATTAACCGTTTGCTTATTAGCTTACTTGCTGATGGCCACTTGCTAGTTGAAGGGGCTCCAGGCTTAGCCAAAACCCGTGCTATTAATATGTTATCGCGCACGATGGAAGCCGACTTTCACCGTATTCAGTTTACCCCTGATTTACTCCCCGGAGACATTACCGGTACTGATATTTTTCGCCCTAACGACAATAGCTTTGCCTTTCAAGAAGGGCCTATTTTTAACCATTTAATATTAGCCGATGAAATAAACCGAGCCCCTGCAAAAGTACAAGCGGCTTTGCTTGAAGCAATGGCAGAAAGACAGGTAACTATTGGTAAACGCTCTTGGCCACTACCTGAGCTTTTTTTAGTCATGGCAACCCGTAACCCTATTGAGCAAGAAGGTACATACCCCTTACCCGAAGCGCAGCTTGATCGGTTTTTAATGCAGGTAAATGTTGACTACCCTAATGCCGAGCAAGAAATGCAAATTCTTAACTTGGTGCATCAAGAATCACAAAACACAACAGCAGCCCTTCCCCCTAGCACCCTATCACAGCAACAAATACTCAGTGCCCGACAAGAAGTGCTGTCTATTCATGTGGCTGATTCGTTAAAAGAATATATTGTGCAAATTGTAATGGCCACCCGCCATCCTGAACGCTGGGATAGCAACCTTGCAGGGCTTATTGATTATGGTGCAAGCCCTCGTGCTACACTGGCTCTTGATCGCTGTGCCAGAGCTCATGCGTGGCTTAATGGCCGAGACTTTGTTAGCCCTGATGATATTCAAACACTGTGCCCTGAGATCCTCCGTCATCGTATTTTGCCCGGCTTTGAAGCCGAAGCTCAAGGTGTTGATAGCGATGATCTCATACAAAAAATACTTAATTTAGTTCCTGTACCATAAACGCTACTGGGTAAACCATGCAGCAAACAGAGAGTCATACAACGAACTTAATTACTGGTGCCTATACCGATATTAAAGCACTCCATGCATGGCGCTACCCTGCTCAACGTTTAGCATTAACACCACTCAAAAAAACTGCCGGTCTGGTGGGGGGATGGCGTTCCCCCTATCGAGGTCAGGGTATGGAGTTTGAAGAAAGCCGCGCTTATCAGCCCGGTGATGATATTCGGGCGATTGATTGGCGCGTTTGCCCGCGAGGGGATTGAGATTCCGTTCCCGCA
>CBDUPS010000070.1:0-7278 GCA_965369155.1 uncultured Spongiibacteraceae bacterium | reverse complement strand
GTTCGTTTTTTTTTGGTTTACAATAGATGTTATCCACTGTAATAAATCCTGCTGAGTAATAAATAGTTTACTTGTATGGGAGTTTATTTTTTTTAAATTATCAATCAGGCTGACGGCTTCGCAATGTCCAATAAGTAAAGATATTTCATTTTCTATTGTAGCTAGGGTTGTAAAGGCGGTTTTTATTAGGGACTGCCCTTTTTTTGTTAGCGTTAGTACTTTTACTCTTTTATCTTTTTTGTCTGTGGCGCTATTAAGATAACCATGCTTTTCTAATGTGTTAGCGACTTGTCCTATTGCTTGTTTTGATACATCGTGAATTTCTCTTAATTCACTAATGCTTTTATTATCTTCAGCAATGTAAGGCAGAATCATATTGTATGAAAGTTTTAAATTATCAAAGCCAGCATTAATGCATTCGTTCATTAACCGTTTTTGTATGTATTGTTTTATCGCTTCAAGATATACCAGTAGAGAATTATTAAGTTTTTTGTAGTTGGGGCTTTTTAGATGAAACCCAGGGCAGTAGTGCTGGTGTATGGTAGATAATGATTTTTTTAACTGTGTAAATTCTGCAGGGCCAACTATTTTGGCATATTGTTTTTCGATGCTAAGAGTAATGCTTTTAGTATCTTCAATAAGTTGATGGCCTTTAGGAGACAGATTAATTTTTGTTGCTCTTTTATCATCTTTGTCTGACGTGCGAACTAAATAACCACTGTCCTCAACCTCTAAGATAAGCCGACTAATGGATTGCTTTGAGACGCCCATCGCTTTTGCTAAGTCACTGATGCGAATGCCATCCTCACCAATGCAGCTAAAAATTTGGTTGTAATGCAGTTTAAGTTTTTTGTGACCTTTTTTCTCAGCATGGGCCATCAACTGTTGGCGGAAAGCATGATGGATTTTATCGAGTTGAGGGTAGAGGTTTTTATTGTTTGTCATAGGCGGTAAGTTTGTTTTTTTATTCATTATGCGGTTTTTGGTAAAAAAGTAAACGATTGTTGACTATTTAGACAATAATTGATTACTATTTAATCGTGTATGGTTTGCTATTTTTTATAGAGGGATAATTATGATACCAGTAACTGATGAAGTGTTAGCGACAGATGAGATTATTAGCTTTGATCCTTACTCACATGCTATTCATGATGACCCCTATCCGCATTATAAAAAACTAAGAGACCATGCCCCAGCTTATTGGAACGAAAAATATGGCTTTTGGCTGTTATCCCGCTATGAAGATGTAAAGATGGCCTTTCGCAACTTTAAAGCGTTCAGCAATCGAGAGGGTGTTGCCTTGGAATCGGATATGACGGCAGGCGCTGGCTATCCGATGTTATTAACCATGGACCCCCCCAGCCATACTAAGCAGCGAAAGGTGATTAGCAAGTTATTAACCCCTAGTAAGGTTGAGGCATTAGAGGATTATGTAAGGCAGAAAGCCCAAGAATTATTAGAGGGTGTTGGTAGTAAAGGTCAGTTTGATATTTTGTCTGATTTTGCGGTTTATCTCCCCACAGCGGTAATAGCAAAAATGCTTAAGGTGCCTGCGGAGGATGAAGATAAGGTGCGTATTTGGACTGATACGTTAGTCTCTAGAGAAGAAGGGCAGTTTGAAGTGCCTGATGAAGCTATAACGGCTTATTTTGAGTTGGCAGGATATATGGATGCTCTTATTAAAAAAGAGTGGGATTCAGAGGCTGATGAGTCATTAATAAGTGCGATTATACAGGCAGAGAAAAGTGGTGATTTAACCCATGATGAAGTGATTGGTTTTATGATTTTACTGGGTGTGGCTGGTAATGAAACCACCACGAAGCTGATTGGTAATTTTGCCTATCGCTTATGGCAGCATAAAGATCAAAGACAAAAATTAGTTGATGATCCTAGCCTTATTTCTGCTGCGATAGAAGAGGTCGTGCGCTTTGATGGCTCTACGCAATTGCTAGGTAGAACGGTTGTTGAGGACATAACGCTCCACGGAAAAACCCTAAAGGCAGGGGATAGAGTTGGTTTGCTTATTATCTCGGCCAATAGAGATGAACGTAAATACGAGAATGCCGAGCAATTTGATATTACTCGCAATGCTCGGGATCATATTGGCTTTGGGTTTGGCATTCATGCCTGTGTGGGGGCTATTTTGGCTAGAATGGAAGTACGCATCGCATTTGAGGAAATACTCAAAGTAATGCCTGATTATGACATTGAAGCAGACAAATTAACGCGTATGCATTCCCCTAATGTTAGGGGCTTTACCTCCATTCCGGTGCGTTTTACGCCCTCAGCTGTTTAGGCTTTTTTGGTAGGCGGCAATTGCTTTTTCGGCTGCCGCTTTCATGCTCCCTGCACGGGGATACCCAGCGTAAGGGGCTAGGTGTATGCATAGTTCCCTTATCTGTTCTACGGACATCTCTTCTCGGCGTAAGGCGCAACCACATTGAATTTCAAAAACGCCTGGCTCACCCATCGCGGCAATAATACCCATAGTAAAAAGACGACGATCTCTAAGGCATAAAACCTCATCTCGTGACCAAACGCCGGCAAATAGTGACTCAAGCATGACATCAAAGAAATCATCTTGCCCTTGGGGTGGTGCTTTAAGCATACCGCCGTAGTTTTTTTCAAAATATTCAGCACCAACTTCCCAGCGGCTTTTGTCGTCTTTTTTATCACTCATGGTTTTCTCCATTGGTTATTCTTATGCTATAAGGTAAATCATACTTGACTAAAAAGACAAGTATTGCTTACTATATTTTTTCTTATGGTATTTTAAGGTGCAAGGTAATGGAAGCAGGTTTTATTGGCCTAGGCAATATCGGCAAGCCTATGGCAGAGCAATTAGTAAAAAAGGGCTTTAAAACGACGGTATTTGATGTGATGCCTAAGGCCTGTGAAAGCCTTAAAGCTGAAGGGGCAAGGGTAGCTAACAGCCCTGCGGAAGTGGCGGCTAATGCGGATGTTATTGGAGTGTGTGTACGCAATGATGCGGATGTTGAATCGGTACTACAAGGTGAGGACGGTATTTTTTCTGCAGCACGAGCTGGTGCACTTATTATGATTCACAGCACGGTGAATCAAAAAACCATTTTAGATATGGCACTGGCGGGGGAAAAACATCATGTCAGCGTCACGGATGTTCCCATGACCGGTGGTGCTAGCGGGGCGGCGGCGGGGACACTTTGTTATATGTTTGGGGGCACAGAGGCTGATTTTATAAAAGCACAGCCATTTTTAAATGCTTCTGCAGAAAAAATCGTACATACCGGTGGTACGGGTTCTGGCATGGCAATGAAGTTGTGTAATAACTTAATGACCTATGCCGCTTTTGTGGCAATGCATGAGGCGGATAAGTTAGCGAAGGCCTGTGACTTGTCTTTTGATGTATTAAAAGCCGTAGGACAACATAACGGCGTTATTACACCACAGATGCAAACATTTATAGAGGGGCGTAATGCGTTATACGACGGCTGTAGTTTAGAAGACTTTCGAGGAATGTTTGCAGGCTTTGCGGCGTTAGGCAAAAAAGATTTACAAGCGGCGCTTGATTCGGCCAATCAATTGGGGGTGTCTTTGCCCGCAACAGAAAAAAATCATCAGTTAATAGAAGCTGTTTTTTTTAACGATTATTAAAGTGGGGAATGTTATGTCTGTAGTTTATCAAGGTATCGGTGAGGGACGTTTATTTATTGATGGTAAGCGAGTTGATGCAGTAAAGGGGGGTACATACAGCAATATTAATCCTGCCACAGAAGAGGTAATTGGCACAGTAGCTGATGCCACAGTAGACGATATGGAATTAGCAATTGCCGCAGCCCGTAAAGCTTTTGATGACACCACGTGGTCTACCGATGTGGCGTTACGGTTGAAATGTTTGCGCCAACTTGAAAGCGGCTTAAAAAGAGTGCGTGACGAACTCCGTCAACAAGTGGTGGCAGAAGTGGGTGCGCCGATGGGAATTGTTCAAGGGCCACAGTGTGATGGGCCGCTAGAGATGATTGATTGGACGCTCAATTATTTAGAGAATTTTCAGTGGCAACGAGTTAGCGGTGAATACGAGGTGATGGGTACTAAAAGCAAGCATATTGTTTTTAAAGAGGCGATTGGTGTGGTTGCCGCTATTACCCCTTGGAATTTTCCGGTACAAATTAATTTAGCAAAAATTATTCCTGCGCTGGCAGCAGGTTGCACCGTTGTGTTAAAGGCCGCGCCAGAGACGCCTTGGTGCGCCACTATTTTAGGGCGCGTGGTTGAAGAGTTTACAGATATGCCCGCGGGTGTTTTAAATGTGATTACATCAAAAGATCCTGTGGCCACCGGTGAAATGTTATCGAAAGATGCCCGCGTAGACATGGTGTCGTTTACCGGTTCCACACAAGTGGGTCGACAAATTATGGCGATGGCAGCACCTACAATTAAAAAAGTTTTTTTAGAGCTTGGGGGTAAGTCGGCTTATATTATTTTAGATGACGCGAATTTGGATGAGGCACTGTTATCAACTTTAGGTATTGGTTTTCATGCCGGACAAGGTTGTGCCATTGCAACTCGCGTATTACTACCAGAAGAAAAATACGAAGAGTCGATTGAAAAATTAAAAATTTTTTTTGGCTTTCTCTCAACAGGTGACCCACAAAGCATGGATCAAATAATGGGGCCGTTGATTAGTGAAAAACAATATCACCGAGTGATGGGTTATATCGAAAAAGGCAAGGCCGAAGGGGCGCGACTGGTGTGTGGTGGTAAACGGCCTGAAGCATTATCTAAAGGTTATTATGTGGAGCCTACTCTTTTTGCTGATGTAACAAATGATATGACAATTGCCCAAGAAGAAATTTTTGGCCCAGTATTAGTTGCCATTGCTTATAAAGATGAAGCCGATGCTATCCGTATTGCTAACGATAGTATTTTTGGTTTATCGGCAATGGTAGCAAGTGCCAGTGATGAGCGCGCGATGAACGTAGCGAAACAATTACGTACAGGAACGGTTAATGTTAATGGTGGAAACTTTTTAGGGCCAGACTCCCCCTTTGGCGGTTATAAGCAAAGCGGCATTGGTCGTGAAATGGGTGTAGAGGGTTTTGACGAATATCTTGAAACAAAAACTATTGCAGTGAAGGCATAAAAAATAAATAGGACAGTAATATGAAAGATAAAGTAATTATTGTTACGGGTGCCTCAAAGGGAGTAG
Source organism: uncultured Spongiibacteraceae bacterium (assembly GCA_965369155.1). Taxonomy (GTDB): domain Bacteria; phylum Pseudomonadota; class Gammaproteobacteria; order Pseudomonadales; family CBDUPS01; genus CBDUPS01. Next base: position 2,090 of record CBDUPS010000070.1, on the reverse strand, counting down.
GTTTTGCTATTGCAGAATCATTATTAAAAGGCGGGGCAAAAGTTGCGTTATTTGCTCGCAACAAAACGTCGCTTGATGAAGCAGTGAGCGGCTTGGTTTTGAGTGGTATTAATTCAGATAATATTTTAGCGGTTGTGGCGGATGTTTCTAATAAAGAGTCTGTGTCTAATGGGTTCTCTGTAGTGACAAAGCATTTTGGCCGCTTAGATGGTCTGGTAAATAATGCCGGTGTGGCACGACCTAGTAGTATAGAAAATTTATCAGCTGATGATATGCATCTACAAATTAACACTAATTTTATTGGTTTGGTTTATTGTTGCCAGCAAGCGGTGAGTTATTTAAAAGATAATTTAGAGGGAGGCTTGATAGTTAATATTTCTTCAGCAACCGTTCATCATGAAAATGAAATGTCACACTTATCCGTTTATGCCGCAACAAAAGCTGCAGTTGAAATGTTTAGTAGAGAGCTACGTTATGAAGTAACCGAGTATGGTATTGGCGTTACGGTGGTCGTCCCCGGTGCTGTTGCGAGTGAGTTTGGCTCAGACTTTGACTTTGATAAATTAAGTGTAGCGTTACATGCATGGCAAGACAGAGGTAAGTATTATGATGGCATGATGCAACCTGAAACTGTGGGTAATGCTGTTGCCCATTGTTTTACTTACCCCAAAGGTGTGTCGGTTGATCTTTTAGAATTAAAGCCACATATGCCAGAGAAAAAACCACTATTTTAATTAGCAATTTATTTATTAATGCAAAGAGGTTAAAAAATATGCCAACCATTATTTATGTTGAGCACGATGGTAGTGAGCATTTAGTTGATGTTGATGAAGAAATGACATTAATGGAAGGTGCGACACTTAATATGATTCCAGGTGTGGAGGGAATGTGTGGAGGGTTATGTTCTTGCGCAACCTGTCATGTTTTTTTGGATGAAACATGGATTGATAAAATTAATGTGATGGGTCATGACGAAGAAAAAATGTTAGATCCGGTTGACGGTAAAACCAATCAGTCTCGTTTAGGTTGCCAAATTACGGTTACCAGTGAAATGGATGGATTAAAAGTTTACTTGCCGAAAGAGCAAGGTTAATAAAAATAAAATAGTAAGGAGAAACATGATGTCGTTTATTGGAAAGGTAGTTGTTGTAACTGGTGCAGGTGGCGGTATTGGTGAAGGTTATGCAAAGCGATTTGCTAAAGAAGGAATGAAAGTGTGCGTAGCAGAGATCAATGCTGAGGCCGGCCAAAGAGTTGTTGATGAAATTAAAGCATCAGGGGGTGATGCTATTTTTGTTAAAACAGATGTATCTAATGAACAGTCAACAATGGATTGTGGTAATGCAGTAAAAGAGGCTTACGGTAGTATTGATTACTTAGTTAATAATGCCGCCATTTTTGGTGACATGAAAATAGAAGGCTACATGAATGTTGATTTGGCTTACTTAGATAAGTTTATGGCAGTAAATACACACGGCTGTTTACTGATGACTCGCGCTTGCGTTCCACATATGCCAAAAGGTAGTGCGATTGTTAATCAGTCATCAACAGCAGCATGGATGAATATGGGCTTTTATGGGGTGGCGAAATTAGCTATGAACGGCATTACCTGCTCTTTAGCTAATGAGTTAGGCTGGAGAAAGATTCGCGTTAATGCCATCGCTCCAGGGCCTACTGAAACACAAGCCCTTAGGAATACCGCAGGGGATTATGCTGATGAGTTGGTGAAACAAATGCCGATTAAGCGACTCGGTACTCCAGATGACTTAGCTGAGGCGGTACTATTTTTGTTAAGTGACCAAGCTAGTTGGATTACAGGCCATATTATGAATGTTGATGGTGGCCAGTTTATGAGGGTGTAATGTAATTATAAAAACATAATGGCATTATTTTTATTTTAGTAATGCATTGATAATTATATGTTTTTGTTTTTATGTTGTGGTGTTTTTTTGCAGGGTCTCCTTTGTGCACGAATAAAAAATGTGTCTGATTTTAATCTGTGTCAAAAGGAGGGCTTGTTCTTTCTGAGGCTTTAGACTAACTTAAAATAAAAATGAACTAGCAAAGGATGTTTTGTAAGGCGTGTGATG
>CBDUPS010000069.1:0-7357 GCA_965369155.1 uncultured Spongiibacteraceae bacterium | reverse complement strand
ACGGTGACATCATCAATATTGATATTACCGTTATTAAAGATGGTTGGCATGGTGATACCAGCTGCATGTTTTTTGTTGGTAAAAAGCAACCTCATACACAACGCTTAGTTGAAGTAACCCAAGAGTGCCTTTATAAGGCCCTAGAGATTGTTAAGCCTGGCACCACGTTGGGTGATATCGGCCATATCATTCAAACCCACGCAGAAGCCAACCACTACTCTGTAGTAAGGGAGTACTGTGGACATGGCATTGGCAAGGTATTCCATGAAGAGCCTCAAGTACTGCATTATGGCAAAGCAGGTACTGGGCTTGTGTTAGAAAAAGGCATGGCATTTAATATTGAGCCAATTATTAATCTAGGGAAAAGACATACAAAACTAAACAATAAAGACGGTTGGACTGTAACCACAAAAGACAACCGCCACTCTGCTCAGTGGGAACATACTTTAGTTGTTACCGACACCGGCTGTGAAGTCCTCACCGCCCGCAAGGACGAACCATGGTATCAAAAGAGCTAAGTATTCCCGTACTACCTAAAGCCTTATTTGATGTTGAGCACTTTACCCAAGAGATTTGTCAAACCTCTACGCCTATACCACTTTTAAAAAAAACCATCACGCAGGCCAATGAGTGGCTCAACGATCAGTTTCGCCAACATCGTGGTATTCGAGACTTAGTATTACTGCGTGCCTGTTTTATTGATGAGCTATTACGGGGAATATGGAGTACGTTTAACTGGGGTAGTGATAACGATATAACGTTAATTGCGGTAGGTGGTTATGGTCGTGGTGAGTTACACCCCCATTCAGACATCGATCTGCTGATTCTTTTACAAGATGACTTATACGAAAAGCATAAAGATAATATTGAATCCTTCATTACCCTACTTTGGGATATCAATATTAATGTGGGTCATAGCGTTCGCTCTATTAAAGACTGTGTACAACAAGCCACCGACGACATCACTATTGCAACCAACTTAATGGAGTCTCGACCCATTACTGGTAACGCCGCATTATTAGGAACACTTATCTCTGAGACCGGCCCTAATAAAATATGGCCTTCTAATACTTTTTTTCTGGCAAAAAAAGAAGAGCAAACACTACGCCACCATAAATTTCATAATACCGAATACAACCTTGAGCCTAATATAAAATCCTGCCCTGGCGGCTTACGCGACACACAAATTATTGGTTGGTTTGCCAAAAGGCATTTTGGCGTTAATCGATTAAGTGGTTTGTTAGAAGTAGGCTTTCTCACCGAAGAAGAATACAACACAATAAAAGAAGGCACCGACTTTTTATGGCAGGTGCGCTATGCCTTACACATGATAGCCGACCGCCCTGAAGACAGATTACTATTTGAACACCAGCGTCAACTCGCTCATTTGTTTGGCTACAAAGATAATGAGAAGAAACTTGCTATTGAACAATTCATGCATACTTATTATCGCTGGGCCATGGCACTGTCAGAAATTAATGAAATGCTTTTTCAGTTATTTGATGAAACTATTATGCGTGCCTGCGATGCCGAAAAAACCATGGAAATTAATCCACGCTTTCGCATCAACAACAATAAAATTGAAGTGAGTAACAACAAAGTATTTATCAATCATCCTTCAGCATTACTAGAAATTTTTGTGCTCATGGCACAGCATGAAAACATTAAGGGTGTTAGAGCAAGCACGATTCGTCTAATACGACAAAGTCGTTATTTAATTGATGATGACTTTCGTCGTTCATCACGCAATCAAAAACTGTTTATCGAATTACTACGCTCGCCTTACCGAGTAACCACTCAAATAAAACGCATGAAACGATATGGCGTGTTAGGCCGTTATATTCCAGCTTTTGGTGAAATCATTGGCCAGATGCAATACGATTTATTCCATATTTATACCGTTGATGCCCATAGCATTCTAGTGTTAATGAATATGCGGCGCTTTGCCCAAGATAGAAAAGACACATATCCTACTGCCGCTAGTATTGTAGGGCGACTACCAAAAATTGAATTACTCTATATTAGCGGATTATTCCATGATATCGCTAAAGGTCGTGGTGGCGATCACTCCGAGCTAGGCGCTGTTGATGCTAAAGACTTTTGCCTATTGCATGGCTTTAATGAAAAAGACTCAGAACTGGTTTCATGGTTAGTTAAGCATCATCTACTCATGTCTTCGTTCTCTCAAAAAAGAGATTTAAATGACCCTGAAGTTATCAAAGAATTTGCCTTAATTGTCCGTGATCAATTACACCTAGATTATTTATTCGCCCTAACTGTTGCCGATATTAATGCCACTAATCCAACGTTATGGAACAGCTGGAAAGCCTCTCTAATGCGTCAGCTTTATACTGAAGCAAAGCGGGCTATACGCAATGGCATCGAGCAAATAGATAACCGCGAAGAGTGGATAGAGAAAACGAAAGAAGCAGCTATCGCTAAACTGGCCACCAAAGGTTTTACTACTGAAGAAATACTCTCTCTTTGGGATAACCCCGGCGATGACTATTTTCTTAGAGAAAGTGCTAACGATATTGTTTGGCACACTGAGGCTATCGCCAAAAGAAGAGATAACAAAGAGCAACGTGATAAGCCCATTATTCTTATTAAGCAAATAGGTAAAAGTATTAATGAAGGGGCAACTCAAATTTTTATTTCTGCACTCAACCAAAAAGGGCTTTTTGCTGTTGTCGCCTCTACTATGGGACATCTCAACCTTAATATTGTTGCGGCTAGAATCTCCACATCAGACAACGGTAGAGCCTTAGACACATTTTTAGTTCTCGACAGTGATGGCAAACCACTAAATAAAAAATCGAATCGTATTAAAGACGTTCAGCAACAGCTTGAAATTAACTTGCAAGATAGAGAGCGCTATTTTGATATCGTAAGTAAACGGACTCCTAGAGCTTTACGGCACTTTAAATACCCCACAGAAACCAGTACCGAATATAATCCCCAGACACAACAAACTTTATTAGAAGTGATCAGCCCTGATCGCCCTGGATTATTAGCGTTAATTGGTAAGATTTTTCTTGATCATAATATCAGTTTACAAAAAGCCAGCATTTCTACCTTAGGTGAACGGGTTGAAGATATTTTCTTTATTTCTAGCCAAGACGGTAACCCCATATCTGATCCAGTAGCATTGCAACAACTAGAAATGTCTATTCGTAATGAATTAGACGCTCAAATTAATCTTGATACAAAAATTACACGAACACTGAATATATGAATAATCGCTTATCGTTATTACAACCCTACCCCTTCGAAAAACTTGCTAAATTAAAACAAGGTATCACTCCACCTGCTGAAAAATATGCGATTGCCCTCTCTATTGGTGAGCCACAGCATGCAGCGCCAGAAATTGTATTAAATGCTTATAAAAATAGTGCGGATAAACTTAGTCATTACCCTAAAACTAAAGGCTCTAATGCATTGCGTGACAGCATTGCTCATTGGTTATCCTCACGTTTTTTAAATGGCCACACGCCTAACAGTGACACTCAAATTCTACCGGTTAATGGTACAAGAGAGGCGTTATTTTCACTTACCCAAGCGATCATTAGCAGTGATAGTAATGCGACTGTTTTAATGCCTAACCCCTTTTATCAAATTTATGAAGGTGCAGCATTACTAGCCGGAGCAACACCTATATTTTTACCGTGCTTACCTGAAAATGATTTTTTACCTGACTTAGATAATATTGCAGAAGACGCGTTAAAAAGATGTGAATTATTTTTTATTTGTACCCCCGGTAATCCGACTGGTGCTTTAGCAGATATCGATTACTTTAAAAAACTTATTGCTCTCGCTGATAAATACGATTTTATTATTGTCTCAGACGAGTGCTATTCTGAAATTTATCAAGATGAAGCTAACCCGCCTATAGGGATTTTACAGGCTTGCCAATTACTCGGGCGTAACGACTTTCAACGCTGTGTCGCTCTGCATAGCCTATCAAAGCGTTCTAATCTACCGGGCTTACGCTCAGGTTTTGTTGCCGGGGATGCTCATATTATTAAACCGTTTTTGCTATACCGAACCTATCATGGTTGCGCCATGTCAGACTCCATACAACAAGCCAGCATTGCCGCATGGAATGATGAAGAGCATGTAAAACAGAACCGTCAGTTTTACCGTGAAAAGTACCAACACTTTGCCTCTATTTTGTCTCCAACAATGGCTGTTAATATTCCCCCTGCCAGCTTTTATTTATGGTTACAAACACCCATTGATGACCGTGACTTTGCACAAAAACTTTTTCAGAGTGAACATATTACGGTACTACCCGGCCAGTTTTTAAGCCGCAACATCAATGGTATAAATCCGGGGGAGAATCGTGTTCGCTTAGCTTTGGTCGCCTCAGTTGATGACTGTATCGAAGCCGCACACCGAATAAAACGATTTTGTAATACGTTATAAAGAAAAAAAATATCGTCTCTGGTATTCTTAATTCACTATTTTTAAACTGATAAAGCCCATATCGTTATGACTCAGACAATCACTCTTTTTGGTATTAGCCAATGCGATACCGTTAAAAAAGCCAAAACATGGCTTGAAAAACAAAACATTAATTATCAGTTTCATGATTTTAGAAAACAAGGAATTGATAACGCTTTAGTTAACACATGGCTACAAAAAGTCCCTATGGAGAAACTCGTTAATAAACGTAGTACTACTTGGCGACAACTAGATGATGCAATAAAAAACAATCTTAACCTTACAAATGTTGCTGAGATTTTAACGTCTCATCCCACATTAATTAAACGCCCCGTTTTAGTAACCCCAAGTATTATTGAAGTAGGGTTTAGTAACGATTTATATCAACAAATATTTACATCTTAAATTAAGGATTAACAATGAGTTCTATTTTTAGTATTGGTATTGGTGTTGGCACACAAAACAATAAAGGTGAATGGTTGGAAGTTTTTTACCCTACTCCTCTTTTATTCCCAGACGAAAATATAGTAGGTGCCATTCGTACCCAACTAAATTACACCTCAGGGAATCTCTGCGTCAATATTGATGCCGCTGCCATAACGCAACTAATTAATACACTCGGGGATTCTGCCGCAGCCTTAACGCCACTTAAAAGCAGCAGTAAGCCTTTAGTCGTTTGTATTATGGAAAGCGACTCTGCCCCCGTAAGCATTCCCGAAGCCTATTTAAAACTTCACTTGCTATCACACCGTTTAGTCAAACCCCACAACATTAATTTGTCTGGTATTTTTGCGATTTTGCCTAATGTTGCTTGGACTAATCAGGGGGCTATTGACCTTACAGAACTTCCCGAGAGGCAACTTTCTGCAAGGGCACTTGGTGATTTACTCACCGTTTATTCAGTTGATAAGTTTCCTCCTATGACTGACTACGTAGTCCCTGCTGGGGTGCGTATTGCAGATACAGCACGGGTTCGTTTAGGGGCTTATTTAGGTGAAGGTACAACCATTATGCATGAGGGTTTTGTAAATTTTAATGCCGGCACTGAAGGCCCTGGGATGATTGAAGGACGTATTTCTGCGGGTATTTTCGTAGGCAAGGGTTCAGACCTAGGTGGTGGTTGCTCAACCATGGGAACACTCTCCGGTGGCAACAACGTTGTTATCTCTATTGGTGATGAGTGTTTAATTGGCGCCAATGCAGGTGTTGGCATTCCTCTTGGGGATCGCTGCACGATAGAAGCAGGCTTGTATATTACAGCTGGCTCGATTATCAGCCTAATTGATGATAACGGTGATGTGGTTAGCAAAGTAAAAGCCCGGGAACTTGCCGGCCAATCGGACCTTCTTTTTAGACGCAACTCCCAATCAGGTACTATTGAATGCTTAACCAACCGCTCTGCGATTGCACTCAACGAAGCCCTTCATACTAACAACTAAGACAACACTGTTATGACTCAACATGCCAGCATTACCCTTGCCCAACAGCTTATTCGCTGCCCATCAATCACACCAAATGATGCTGGCTGCCAAAATATATTAATCGATCGATTAGAGAAGATAGGTTTTCACGTAACACCCCTACGCTTTGACGATGTGGATAATTTTTGGGCAACTAGAGGTGATAACGGCCCTACGTTGATGTTTGCAGGACATACTGATGTGGTTCCCACAGGAGATGAATCGTTGTGGGATTTTCCCCCCTTTGAGGGCGCTATCATTGATGGGTTTTTAACCGGCCGTGGTAGTGCTGATATGAAAGGTAGCCTTGCTGCCATGGTGGTTGCCTGCGAAGAATTTGTCGCAATAAACCCTAACCATACAGGACGTATTGGTTTTTTAATTACTAGCGATGAAGAAGGTATTGCCAAAAATGGTACGGTAAAAGTCGTCGACTATTTACAAAATAAAAATGAGACTATTGATTGGTGTATCGTTGGAGAGCCCTCTAGTAGCAAAACTGTTGGCGACACTATAAAAAATGGCCGTAGAGGTTCTTTAGGTGCAGAGTTAACCGTAAAAGGCACTCAAGGTCATGTTGCTTACCCTCACCTTGCCGACAACCCTATCCATCGTTTAGCCCCTGCATTAGCAGAACTCTCCCAAACCCACTGGGATAATGGAAATGACTTTTTTCCTGCCACCACTTTTCAAGTATCTAACATCAACAGTGGTACAGGGGCGACGAATGTTATCCCTGCAACAGCTCATGTTATTTTTAATTTTCGCTTTTCTACCGAGAATACCGCTGAATTATTACAAAAAAGAACTGAGGTGATTTTAGCTCAACATGGCCTTAGCTACGATATTAAATGGCACTTAAGTGGCGAGCCTTTTTTAACCGCCAGCGGCCCTTTGGTTGAAGCGGTACAACAAAGTATAAGCTCGGTTACCGGCTTAACTACCGAACTATCCACTGCAGGTGGTACCTCTGATGGGCGTTTTATTGCCCCTATGGGAACCCAAGTTATAGAGCTAGGCCCAATTAACGATACCATCCATAAGGTCAATGAAAAAATCCCCGCACAATCCTTAGAAACATTAACAAATATATACCGTGACGTATTACTCACGCTACTACCAAGTCAGTAATAATTAAGATTTATCTTTAGTTATGGCTCTTTTTAGGTAAAGCGATTTTTGTGTAAACATCAAACCTTACGGACTTACCTTTAAGTTGAAAAGCCGGTTTCTTTTTATCACTCAGTAAAGGGGCTTTTAATGGCCTTTTTACCACCACACGGTAAATTGCTGCGTTATACCCAGCCTCAAATAACGCTTTTGCCTGTGTTTCGTTATCATCAATATGTGGCAGTAATTTCTGCAAGATACGCATTTCTTTTTTAACTAATGCGCTTTTTTTACGCACGGGAAACATTGGGTCTAAATACACTACATCGGCTGAGTGATAAGAA
>CBDUPS010000068.1:0-7385 GCA_965369155.1 uncultured Spongiibacteraceae bacterium | reverse complement strand
GACGACTCTGAAATCAACAGCTGGCGAATTTGGCGAGCATTCCAAGAGCGACGTTCATTACGCGCTTCCCAGGCTGCAATCGCTAAGGCAGCATCTTTTTTCATGCCAAAACGAAAATACCAAATACGCTCAAATACCATGGTCCACATCCAGAAAGTAAGTGCTGCTATCCACCACAGCACAATACCACCGGCATTCATAAACCCAATAACACTTTGATACCACTCGGTTAATGCATACATGAGCAATTAACCCTCTTTGCCTGCCAATACTTCATTTTGTTTGGCGATGATACCTGCGGCTTGTTCTTCTAATACATGAATAATCCGTCTGCTACGACCACTTACAGCGGTATGCAGTAATACAGTAGGAATAGCCACACACAAACCAAGAACCGTAGTAATCAACGCTGATGAAATACCACCGGCCATTGCTTTTGGATCACCCGCACCATAAATAACAATCGCCTGGAAGGTAATAATCATACCGGTTACTGTACCTAATAGACCTAGTAATGGGGCAACACCAGCAATAATCTTCAATAGTGTTTGACCGTACTCTAAGGCTGGTAACTCTTTTAATACCGCTTCAGATAATTTCAACTCTAACGTTTCAACATCAACGCTAGGGTTGTCTCTATGTACTTTTAATACACGGCCTAATGGGTTATTCGCTTTAGGTTGACCTGCATTTTTCAGCTGTGAGCGAACTTTAGTGCTCATTAAGCTAAGCACCAGTAAGCGCCACAAAGCAACTAACAAAGCAACCGCACCAACCCCAGTAATGATATAACCAACGATACCACCTTGGTGCCAACGCTCAACTAAATCAGGAGTTTCAATCAATGCCGCTAAATAACTACCGCCAGCAGGACCTGTAGGATCCACACCAAACTTAGTTAAACCAGCTTTAGCCTGTACTAATGCCTCAGCCATACCGGTATATTTAGAGGAAGGCTGACGAGCAAGCTCTGACAAACCTTGTTCGTTATATGTTAAGTAGTTACCTTCTGAAGACACTACGTTAAACACACCAACACGAACTACATCTTCTTGCGCCTTTTCACCGTTAGCACGGTTATAGTGGGCGTTATACTTAACAATTTTTCCAGACTCAATCATTTCACGTTGCAACTCATACCAAAGACCTTCAATTTCTTCGATATTAGGTAACGTTGATGTATTACTTGTTTTAGCAATTAAGTCATCTAAAAACTGAATACGATCAGGAAACTGGCTATTCGTTAATGAATTCTGCAACGTCGAACGTAAGTCACCAGAGGCTGTTGTGATATGACCGAATAACTCAGTCAAACTACCCATAGTTTCGCGTAAACGATCCGAAGCAACGGTTAACTTTTTATCGTTATCTTCAAACTTTCTCTCAAGCTCTGTAGAACGTGCTTCTTCTGCCTGACGCGTTTTGATTGCTTCATTCAATAAGCGCTCTTGATCACTTTTCATTTTAGAAAAGTTAGCTTCTCTTTTACGATTTTCGCTATTCTCGCTTATGCTGCCTTGCTTAACGCGCTCTAGCAATTCTTGCATATTAAGAACATCTGCTGAGAAAGCAGGCATTGTAGAGAATAAAAAGCCAGCGGATAACACTGTCGCTGACATTGCTTTAAATAATGTATTAGCCTTCATTACTTCGCCACCTCCGGAGCTGAAATCGGTAGCTCCATAATATCAATTGATGCTTGTTTCTTAGCCATGCGCAAACCCTGGCGAACTGAGCTGCGATAATCACCCGAGTCTAATTCAACCCACTGGCGACGGTCAGCATCCCAAGCACCGGTAATCTCTTGGTCTGTTGTTTGATAAAGTAATGCGATACGGCCAACGCGTAAAATCTCAACATCACGCTCAGAACCATTAACCGTTACTGTATCTAAGTAACTTTCAATTTTTCGACCGTACTGGTTTTCGATTTTATAAGCTTCTAATACCTGACGGAACTTCTCTGCCACGGTTAAATCGCTACGATCAAGATTGCTACGAACCTGATTTAAACGACGGTCGCGCTCATCACGTAAAAATGGCATATCAAGAGCAACAAATTCTTCTAAGCCTTCAAGCATGCGATCAGCCAAGGGCAAAATACGGCGTTGAATCTCTGTCACTTCATGAATGGATTTATTTAAAGAGGCTAAGTTTTTTTCTTGGTGTGCAATTTGAATATCTAACTTAGCGTTATAAACCTTTAAGTCGTCTATCAGCTTTAACTCAGTCTGATACTTTTGCAAAAGACTGGTTGTCTGATCTGAGACTCTGTCAATGCGTTTCTGACTGTCCTGGGCGGCAACAGTACGCTGCGACTCAGTTGAGTGAATTTGATCTAAGGCACCCGCTTGAACACCTGCGATACCCGTTCCAATAGTGGCAGCCAAGACTAATGCCATCGGCTTTATTCGATACTTACTCATGAGATTAACTTTTCCTGTAAGGGATTATTTATCCGTTAACTAGTTTAATTGTACGTCTAGCTATCAATGAACTTGGCGAAAACCAAGCTAAATTCCATTTTTATTATTATTGATAACGATTATCTCGCTACTTTTTTTATCGTGTCGGATATACCCCGACATCAAGAATCGCCTATTTAATAATAGATGGATTCAAGAATCAAACGATTATTCTCTTTCAGACGGTTTTTTTCAATATGACAAAACTATAATCGTATGGGTTTTTTTCATCTTTCAGCCAATCCTCACGAAAAAACTCCTGCCAATTCTGCCAATTAACCTCTGGAAAGAACGCATCGCCCTCAACCTTTGCATGGACCTGAGTGACATACAAAGTTTCTACTAAGGGCAAAGCGGCTTGATAAATTTGCCCGCCTCCAATAACAATCGCTTCACTTGAGCCATCTATTATGGATATCTGTGTCGCCAAGGCTATCGCATCATCTAACGAGTGGACAACGCGAACTCCATCAGCGGTAAAATTAGCATTCCGTGTTACCACGATATTCGTGCGACCAGGCAAAGGCTTACCTATAGATTCATAGGTTTTGCGCCCCATAATAATTGGCTTACCCATGGTGGTTTTTTTAAAGTATTTTAGATCCTCAGGCAAATACCAAGGTAGGTTATTATTACGTCCAATAACTCGGTTTTCTGCCATCGCCACCATTAACGCCAACTGCATATTACACCGCCACAGGAGCTGAAATATGAGGGTGTGATTGGTAGTCTACTACCTCAAAATCCTCAAAAGTAAAATCAAATAAATTGGTGATATTCGGGTTTATTTTTAACGTGGGTAACGGTAATGGATTACGCCCTAGCTGTAGCTCTACTTGCTCTAAATGATTCGAATAAAGATGCGCATCACCAAAGGTATGAATAAATTCTCCCGCCTGTAAGCCGGTCACCTGGGCCATCATTACAGTAAGCAATGCATAAGAGGCAATATTAAAAGGCACCCCAAGAAAAATATCTGCACTACGCTGATAAAGCTGACAAGACAACTTTCCATCTGCCACATAAAACTGAAATAACGCATGACAAGGGGGTAATGCCATATTATGTATGTCCCCCACATTCCAAGCACTGACCATTAAACGGCGTGAATCTGGATTAGTTTTTATTTGCTCAATAAGCTGCGTTATTTGATCAATATGCCGACCATCTGCCGTTGGCCACGAACGCCATTGGTACCCATAAACTGGCCCTAAATTACCCTCGGCATCAGCCCATTCATCCCAAATAGATACGCCATTATCTTTAAGATACTGAATATTAGTATCGCCTTTTAAAAACCATAAAAGCTCATGAATAATGGAGCGTAAATGGAGCTTTTTGGTGGTTACCATAGGAAAGCCTTCGTTTAGATCAAAACGCATTTGATAACCAAAGGTGCTAATCGTGCCTGTGCCGGTTCGGTCCGACTTTTTGACACCGTTGTCTCGAACATAACGCATTAAATCGAGGTATTGTTCCATAGGGTTTCCTAGCAATGTTTAGGGAGTTTTTATAAGGTTTTTCTGCTGGCGATAATAAGCAAAGCCTAGCAATAAAGCGCCACCAATAACCATAGGTAGTGATAATTGCTGGCCGCGGGTTACCCAACCAAACCATTCAAAACCAATTTGTGCATCTGGCTGGCGAACGAATTCTACCAAAAAGCGAAAGCTGCCGTAACTTAACAAAAATAAACCGGTAACTGCCCCTGTTGGCCTAGGCTTTCTGGAAAAAAGCCATACGATACAAAATAAAACCAACCCCTCTAAAAAGGCTTGATACAACTGAGAGGGGTGCCGCGCCAACTGTAAGGGATCATTCGGAAACACCATTCCCCAAGGACCATCTGTTGCCCTGCCCCATAACTCTTGCCCAATAAAATTTCCAATACGCCCCAAGCCTAATCCTATTGGTGCTAAGGGGGCCAAAAAATCCCATACTCGTAATAGTGGCTGTTGGACTTTTCGGCCAAACAACCACGTGGCGATGCCTGCGCCCAATAATCCACCATGAAAGGACATTCCCCCTTCCCAAATTTTAAAAATCCATAGGGGGTTTGCCTGCAGCATATCCCATCCATAAAACAAGGCATATCCTGCACGACCACCCACAATCGCTCCCATGGCCCCATAAAAAATCATATCTTCAACCTGATTTTTTTTAACGGGGGAATCAAGCCTTTTAGCCCGCTGCAACCCAAGCCACCACGCCGCCGCAAAGCCTAAAAGATACATCATTCCGTACCAATGAACGCTGACAGGACCTAGGGAAATAATAACGGGGTCAATAGTTGGATAGGTAAGCATGACAACTCTTAAAAAATAGTTTGAACAATTAAATGCAGACCAACAAAAAACAAAAATACCGCAAAAATTCGTTTTAGTTTAGCCGCAGGTAAGCGATGCGCCATGGTAGCACCCCATTTAGCAAACAGCACACTGCTGATCACAATGCCAAAAAAAGCAGGCCAATAAACAAAGCCGGTACTCCACTGGGGTAAATTAGGATGCTGCCAACCAAAGACCATATAAGATAACGAACCCACTACCGCTAAGGGCAACCCACAGGCCGATGCAGTGCCAACCGCCTCCTGCATTTTAACGCGCCCCCAACTTAAAAATGGCACCGTTAATGAGCCACCACCAATCCCAAAAAAAGCCGATACCCCACCAATAATAACGCCTGCGCCACCAAGTAATGCCTTTTTAGGGGAGACCCCTTCGCCCTCAGGCTTTAACCCCAACCCCATTTGTAACGCAATTAATACAAGAAAAATACCAAACGCCAACTGTAGGGTATGACCACTTAATCGAGCGGCTATCAAGCCACCCAAAAACACACCAAAACAAATACCCGGTAGTAGCACCCAAAATAAGTCCCAACGAACCGAATGACGAAGATGATGGGCCCGTACGGAACTGATTGCTGTAATTACAATAGAGGCAAAAGAGGTACCCACCGCCAAATGCATAGCAATACTGCCATCAATGCCTGCAATGCTATAGGCTAATAACAAGGCAGGAACAATCACCGCACCGCCGCCCACACCAAATAATCCTGCTAATGCACCAGCAACTGCACCAATGGCTATGTACAGCAAAAACTCCAATGAATATTCCTCTTTGTGTCACTACTCGTATTTTTTTAGCGTTGTAGTGGCCGCAATAATCGAGTGACGCCTTGGCGTTTTAATAAACTATCGACCGCCTCTTCAATGTGATAAGTCGTATCTAAGCGCAATACCCGTTTGAGGAGATTATCTATTTGTTTTTTCTCCATCAAACGAATAACCGATTTCACTCTGGGTAAATTATTCGCATTCATCGATAACGAGTCATAGCCCATGGCAACCAACAGTGTTGCCGCCCCTGGATCTCCGGCAAGCTCTCCACAAATGCTCACCGGTTTACCTTCTTTTTTAGCGCTTTGTACTACGCGATAAAGCGCCTGAAACACTGCTGGATGGTAGGTGTGGTATAAATCAGCCACCCGTGGGTTATTGCGGTCAACGGCTAATAAATACTGTGTTAAATCATTACTACCCACCGACAAAAAGTCTACTCTACGGGCTAAATCTCGAGCCTGATAAACTGCCGCCGGTACTTCAATCATCACCCCAATAGGCGGTAATGGGCTATCAACATTTTCTTCCTCTAACTCTATATGCGCCCGATAAATAAGCTCAAGAGCTTCTTCTAATTCGGTAACATTACTTATCATAGGCAACATGATACGCAAATTACCTAAGCCGATATTGGCACGCATCATGGCACGCACTTGTACTAAAAATAATTCTGGGTGATCCAACGACACACGAATACCCCGCCACCCAAGAAACGGGTTATCTTCACTAATGGGGAAGTAAGGCAAAGCCTTGTCTCCACCAATATCTAAGGTACGCATGGTGACCGGATGTGGAGCAAACGCCTCAAGTTGCTGACGATAAATCGCCCGCTGTTCTTCTTCGGTTGGAAAACGATCCCGTAGTAAAAAAGGCACTTCGGTACGATACAGGCCAACCCCTTCTGCCCCTTGATCAATGGAGCGGCCCACATCAGACATTAACCCCGTATTAACCAACAGTGGCACACGGTAGCCATCAATTGTTTCACAGGGTAAGTCACGCAGCTCTGCGAGACCTCGGGAGATAGTACGCTCTTCTTCTAATAAAACCTCATAGTAAGCGCGCAAGCTTTCTTCTGGATCAGAGTAAACCAAACCACTGTAGCCATCAACCACTAACTCATGACCATCTAGCTCTCCGTAAGGTAAATCAACACCCATAACCGAGGGAATTCCCATAGAGCGCGCTAAAATAGCCACGTGAGAGTTACGCGAGCCTTTAACCGAAACCAAGCCTACCAGTCGCCCTTCGGGAACCTCTGCCAACATAGAGGCGGTTAGCTCTTCTGCCATTAAGATGGTTTTATCGTGATACTCTAGCACCCGAGCCTGAGCGCGCTGTAAATGGTGTAACAGCCGCTGGCCTATATCGATTAAATCTGTTGCCCGCTCACTCAGATAAGGGTCATCCATTCCCTGAAATGCCTTAACATGCTCACTAATAACTTGGCTCAACGAACCCTCAGCCCACTCACCTTGGTGAATTTTTTCCTCAACCTCTGCCGGGAGAGCATCGTCGTCAACCATTCTTAAATAAACATCAAATAAAGCATGCTCTTCTGCTGCTAAACGCCCCTCTAGCTGTGCAGCTAAATTTCGAATATCCCCACGAACACGCTCAACACACTGCCGAAAAAACAAGACTTCTTCATTAATATCTGAGCATTCTTTACTGGGAATATTTTTAATATCTGCCAAAGGTGTTACCAACAACGCTCGGCCTAATACCACCCCCGATGCGCCACCTAACCCCTGAAACTTCGCCATATTAAAGCGTTTATAGCCGGGGGTTTTTATT
>CBDUPS010000067.1:0-7398 GCA_965369155.1 uncultured Spongiibacteraceae bacterium | reverse complement strand
CTAAATTAGTCGGTCTTTTTTTTGGGGCTCGTTTAGAATATTGTTTTTTTAATAAAGTGTATTGTTAAGGTAGCGTATGATGGAGAAGTATTACTCAAGGTATGGTGTCTAGATGAGTGTTGATAGCAAAAAACTTCAAGTATTTCCCGTGGCGATAGGTGAGAACAGTAACTATAGCTCTTGCTATCCGTTGGGCGTGTTATCGGCTTATGCTAAACATTTTGATAATGGTGCTTTATTAGATTCAGTGTTGTTTGATGCCATTACCCCTGCAGACTTAGACGGAATGCTTAAACGGCTTAATGAGGGTGAGTTTAGAAACGATGCGGTTTATCTTTTTTCGAGTTACGTGTGGAATTACGACTTACAGCTAGTGTTTGCAAAACAGTTAAAAGAAAGATTATCTAATATACTCATTGTAATTGGTGGGCCACACATCCCCAAAGATGAAAAAAAATGCCGAGAGTTTTTAACAAACCACCCTTACTTTGATATTGCGGTTAATGGTGAGGGTGAAAATACGCTAGTTGATCTTTTGCAAACTTGCGTTTCATTAAAAGCAAATAACCTCTCTTTGGTGGAGGCTGATTATTCTAAGGTTTTGGGTATTACCTTTAGAGGCGCTAATAATAAGATATATCGAACCGAGTCGCGGCCAAGAATCAAAGATTTTTCTATACTACCGTCACCTTATTTAACCGGGGAGTTTGATCATTGGCCTGATGAGTGGTTTACGCTAATGATTACTGAAACTAACAGAGGTTGTCCTTTTGGTTGTACTTTTTGTGATTGGGGTGGGGCGACACTCTCTAAAATTTATAAGTTTGAGCTTGAGCGCATTAACGCCGAAATTGTTTTTGCAGTAAAAAGAAAAGTAGAAACACTGCATTTTTGTGATGCGAACTTTGGTGCATTTCAACGCGATGTAGAGATAGCTCAAACTATAGCTAATGCTAAAAAAGAGTATGGTTATCCTAAATACGCCAGTATGACTTTTTCAAAAAATGCGACAAAAAAAGTAACCGATATAGTAAGGATATTCGCTGCAGAAAATTTAATAGAGTCGGCAGCGGTATCGTTACAAACCGTTAATGATGATGTGCTAAGTGCGGTAAAGCGTAATAATATTAAAACTTCAAGTTATGAAAACCTAATAGAAGTTTTTGATGAGCTTAATATGCCGGCAGCTACTGACATATTAATTGGATTGCCTGATCAAACGTATGACACTTTTAAAAATGATTTACAGTTTTGTTTTGATCGAAAATTAATGGCGGCGGTTTTTCTGGTATCTATTTTGCCTAATGCCCCAATGGCCGATGAAGCATATATGGAAAAGTATGATTTAAAAATTGATGATCGTTATTTAGTGGTATCTTCTAGTTCTTTTACCGAAGCCGAAAGAAACACGATGATCTCGTTACGCTTGGCAGAATCTTTTTTAATACAAGAAAAAGTCTTTAAGTACGTTTTATTATATTTACAAATAGAGCATAAAATAAAAGCACTAGATATTGTTGATATTTGGTTAAAAACAGGCTTTGCCAAAGATACTCGTTATCCATTAACGGCGTGGGCGGTTGAAAATATATTAAAAGTAGGTGGTGAAGGGGTTATTACTGATTGGCTGATGATTCAGTGGGGTACAGACGCTAAAGTAATATTTGATGATGTAACACCTTTTTACCATGAAGTTTTAAGCATTGTTAGCGAGAAGTTCTCTGTTGATTTTTCAGAATTTTCTAATGAAATTGATAGTCTTTTTCAATTTCAAAAAACCATTATGCCTAATCCACAGAAAGGCTTTCCAGCACCAGTTGAATTGCAACATGATGTAGTTGGTTATTTTAAACAGTTTAACCAGTTTAAAAACTTCTTATCGATTCCTGAGGGGTTTCAAAAACTACAAGAGTTTGATGCGGCTACCTTAAATATACCTAAACAGAATATTAAGAAACGTTTTTCTTATACAAAGCTTAACATTCGAATTCCCGGCTGGCCGCTTGATGCGGGCTTGCCTGTGTAATGGGTGAGAAAATGAAAGACTCTATAGAAAAACAATTAAAAGAGGGTTTAAGCAGTTTATCGCCTAGTTACCTTTTAGTAGAGAACGAAAGTTATATGCATGCAGTTCCTAAAAACTCTGAAACACATTTTAAAGTGACTATTGTTGCAGACGTTTTTCGGGGGCTAAATAGAGTGAAGCAACATCAAAAAATTTATGCAGTTTCCCAGCCATTAATGCAACAGGGTTTACATGCACTAGCATTACATTCGTTTACACCTGAAGAGTGGCTAGAGAAAACAAAAAAAGTAGCAGAGTCGCCGCTGTGCTCAAAGAATAAGTAGTTTAATTTTAGGTGAGATAAATGAAACAAAAAATTAGAGTTTATGCTGTAGCTTTAACAGATGAGGTCTCTCAAGAGTTTAGTGGGGTTTTTACCCTAGGGCTCTTAATGTCTTATGCCAAATCTTATAAAGAAGGCGCCTTATTAGAGTATTTTGATTTTGAAAAGCTGACTTTATTAGAGTTAGGTGCGGTTGAAGATAAGATTAAAGAATTAAATGATGGTGTTCCAACGGTTTTCTTATGCTCTTGTTATGTTTGGAATCAATCACGCAATATAGATTTTGCTAAAAAAGTAAAACAGATTCTACCTGACTCTTTAATCGTTTTTGGCGGGCCCAATATCCCCAAAGATGAAAAAAAATGTAGAAAGCTTATGCAACAGTACCATTGTATTGATGTGGCGGCTCGTGGAGAAGGGGAAGAAACCTTAGCCGATTTACTTGAGTGTTTAGCTCATCAGCATTCAAAATCGGTAGACAAAAAAATACGCTTTTTAGATTATTCTGACGTTAAAGGCATTACCTTTAAACTAAAAGATCTTAGCTTAGTAAGAACACCAGATCGGGATCGGTTAAAAGATTTCTCTGGGTTACCATCACCCTATTTAACTGGCGAGTATGATCATTGGGAAGTAAAGCCTAATATTGCTATTTTAGAAACTAATAGAGGCTGTCCTTTTGGCTGTACCTTTTGTGATTGGGGTGGTTCTACTGCATCTAAAATACACCAATTTGATTTGGAGCGAGTGTTTGCCGAGATTGATTATTTGGGTGAGCATAAAATCCCCGCTGTTGTTATTGCAGATGCCAATATGGGTGCTTTTGGTCGTGATGTAGAGATTATTGAGCGCTTAGTAGAAGTAAAAAAACGAACTGGGTATCCCATTGATGTTTGTGTGTTTTTTGCTAAAAACGTGACTAGCCGAGTAGAAAAAATAGCACGCTTATTAGCCTCTGCGGGAATTTTAAGTGAGGCCGTTGCATCGTTACAAACAACAGACCCAACCACACTAGAGCGAATTAAACGGAGTAACATTAAAGAAAGCACTTATGTGCGTATGATAGAAGTATTTGATGAGTTAAAAGTTTATCCAACCACTGATATTTTAATTGGCATGCCAGGGCAAACCTATCAAGCATTTAAAACAGATTTACAGTTTTGTTTTGACAGAAAAATTGGTTTGCGTGTGTTTAGGGTGACGATATTACCTAACTCACCGATGGCTGATGAAGCCTATATGTTAGAAAATAAAATTGAAGTTGATTTTGATGATAAAGTTATTTCTACTTATAGTGCTTCAAAAGAAGACTACGAAGATATGGAAAAGTTTCGCTTAGCGTATGCTTTTTTTGTACAAGAAAAAGTGCTTTCTTACTTATTACTCTATTTGCAACTTGAGCATGGTATTAAAGCGATGGAAGTTATTGATCAGTGGCTTATAGCCTCTGAAGATGAGAGTAAGTATCCATTATCAAACTGGTTGAGTAATAATATTCTTAATGCGAGAGATTTTTTAGGGGCGGTAACTATTCAATGGGGTAGAGAAGCGAAAACTATTTTTACTCAGTTAGATGTTCTTTATAAAGAAATATTATCAGTGTTAGAAAAAGAGTTTTCTGTTGTGGCTGATGATAAGGTTAACGAGCTAATTAAATTTCATAAATATATTATGCCAAGCCCACATAAAAGCTTTCCTAAAGAAGAAGAGTTTTTATATGACTTTGCTGGTTACTTTGATCAAATTGCCTTGGGTAAAATATCAGATATTAATAAAATCCCTGAGTCATTTAAGCCTTTGGAGTTATTTCATCAGAAAAATACTGTTGTGGCTTCGTTAGCTAATAATAAAGTGCGTAAAACATTTGCTTATTCTAAGTCGGGTAATAGAGATGGGGAATGGCCGCTAAACATTGGTTTAACCGTTTAAATGATATTAAAAAATAAAATAGCCGTAGTAACAGGTGCCAGCCGTGGAGCAGGTAAGGGTATTGCCCTTGCCTTAGGTGAGGCCGGTGCTACGGTTTATGTCACAGGCCGCAGTAAAAAAGAAGGTGATGCACCGCTACCGGGTACAGTTTTTGCCACCGCAGATGAAATCACTCAGCGGGGTGGTAAAGGTATTGCTGTAGTGGTTGATCATACTGATGATGCCGCGGTAAAAGCCTTATTTGAACAAGTAAAACAACAGCAAGGCAAGCTCGATATTTTAGTAAACAACGCTACGCATTTGCCCGGTGCATTAACTGATGAGGGCGGCTTTTGGCAAAAACCGCTGAATTTGGGTGATATCTTAAATGTGGGTATGCGCTCCCATTATGTGGCTAGTTTTTATGCGGCGCCTTTAATGGTTGAGCAGCAATCGGGTTTAATTATTAATACCTCATCGTTTGGTGGCCGTTGTTATATGCACGGCCCGGCTTATGGAGCAGGTAAAGCTGCTGTAGATAAAATGGCCTACGATATGTCGGTTGATTTAAAGCCTTTTAACGTAGCCTGTGTATCGTTATGGATGGGTTTGTTGCGCACTGAGCGCACTATGGCGGTTTTCTCCGAAGAGCCTGAAAAGTACGCCGATTTACTTAATGCAACCGAATCGGTTGAGCTTACCGGTAGAGTGATTGCCGCGTTATATAATGACACGTCTTTGATGCAAAAATCAGGACACACGCTAATAGGTGCCGAGTTAGCCAATAGCTATGGCATTAAAGATATCGACGGTAAAACGCCGGTTTCTCATGCCCCTATGCTGGGTGAGCCTGCTGTTTGGAACAGTGCTATTATTCAGTAATTAGGGCTAATCTCTTATACCAATATAAGAAATAACGCCTAAAACAGTTGTCTTACCATTCTTATAATATGCCTTTTCTTAACAAAATGGAGATGGTGTATGCAATGGATGCAGAAATACATTATAAAAATACTCTTCATCACGGGTGGCTTTTTGCCGCTATTGGCAACGGCTGATTTATTTAATTGGTTTGACCCAGCCGAAGCTAGTGTTAAAAAACTGTGTGCTCACAATGCAGGGGTGCAATTAACCCAAAAGGTGGCTGTTAGCGGTTACTTTGATGAACGAGATGGTTGTCCATCGTGTTGGCTCGATTTAGTAGAGCTCCCCGTAACATGGGTGGAGTTTTGCCAAAAAGAGCAGATGAAACTAAACGTCATATCTCAGGCCGGCTGTTGGCGACTGTCTGAAATCTCTCGTACCAATCAAAAAAGCACCTGTAATAAACGCTTAAATATCGCTTTAAAACGATCACAAAACAAAGCAGTGCAACGCTTTAGGGGCGGTCATTGTATCAAGGTTGAATATGTAAAGGCCCCCATAGCAAAAATTGCTTTAGGTAAAGAAAGCTCGGTGATTAGTTATCGAGATAACGACTACCAAATAGAAGAGCAACAAGTACGGCTGTTTAACCGAAGCACTCAAGAAAATTTAGCCTCTAGCACCACCTTTGAATATCGTCATGGTAATAATGCACAACCTAAATATTGTAAAAGTTATGTAGACGATGTGCAGGTATTAAACCGAAGAGAGCTAGTAATGCAGTATTTAAACAATAACAACCAGCCATAAGTAACTAGTAAAAGGATAGCCAGATGAGTGTTAAGAGAATTTGGATTAATAAAAAAATAACGTTAGTGAGCTTATTGTTATTAATTGTCTTAATCATCTCTGGCTGTAGTTTTGTTGCTCATCAGTTTGGTCGTTATGCGGTGTTAAAAGATTTTTGTGAAAAGGATGCAGAAAGCACTATTTATAAAGAAGCCGATGTTGATGGTTTTTTTGATGGTGCCTTGGCGGGTCGTTCTACGATAGATCTTTTACTTGATGGCAAAATTAAATGGGTGGAGATTTGTAATAAATATGGCTACCCACATAGTATCGTGCCCACAGCAGGTTGTTGGCGCTTAACTCGTATAAAAAGAATTAATAGCACTAAAAATATGCAATGTAATGGGTTTATTGATCGTCACTCTATTGATTACTTTTATAAAGGTAGAAAAGATTTTTTTACTAAGTCTTGCTTAGTAGCAGAGCCTATAAAAAAGCAAACCGCTGAATATGGGTTGTTTTTTAATCAAGAGACGGTTTATACCGATAAAAAAAATAAATTTTCTATTATTAAAAATGAGGTATTAGTTAAGTCTAATAAAGATGTGGCCTATCGTGGAATTAATTATATTCTCCATCATCACAATGAAGTATTCGCGGATACAGCTTCAGATTGCACCGATATATCAGACAAATATCACGAAGTACAAGTAGGTTTGGTGACGGCAATTAATAATATTCTAAGGAGGGAATATGAAAACAAATGATTTATGGGAGTCTTCATTATTTGCAAAGTTATCTTATTACGACCCAAGAAATAGTAAATTATTAGGTTATAAAGAGAATAAGTTAATTAAAGAAAGTGAGTTAGATAACTTAGAAGAAAAATTCAATGCAGAAGTCTTCTATCAAAATAGGCGAGCCTCCGGCTTCTCCGCCACTACCTTCTATAAAAAAGATAATACTGCTGTGGTGGCCTTTAGGGGAACAGAGGTTAAAAAGTTTTCAGCTTTAGCTGACCTTTGGGCTGATTTTAAGCTGTCATTAGGTATTTCTAACAACCCAATATCTAGTTTGTTTAAATCGGGGCAAACCAATCAAATAAAAAGTTTTTTAACCGATGCTGGTTTTTTAAATGCCGATGGTTCGGTAAAAAGTGAATGGGAGGGCAAGGTAACTTTTGCCGGCCATTCATTAGGGGGGCATTTAGCTACGGTGGCCAGTTATATGTTTCCTACCTTGGTTAACGAAACCCATACTTTTAATGGGGCGGGGGTAACCGGGTTAGATAAGCTGTGGCTGGAGAAATTGTTACCGGCACTTAATGGTCATACATTAGATAAAAATAAAGTTACTAATTTTTTAGCAGATAAAGGTTTGGAGTTAACTGCCTCCAGTGGTTTTTTTACTCGTCCGGGAAAAACCTCTCCTATTTTTATAGAGGAGCAATCAAGTGCTAGTGGAAATCATGCGATAAGTCATATTGTTG
>CBDUPS010000066.1:0-7434 GCA_965369155.1 uncultured Spongiibacteraceae bacterium | reverse complement strand
GATCATGCCACCGGAGTAGTTATTGGAGAAACCTGTGTAGTTGGTAATAATGTGTCTATTATGCAATCGGTTACTTTAGGTGGTACCGGTAAAGAAACCGGTGATCGTCATCCTAAAGTGGCTGATGGTGTTTTAATTAGTAGCGGTGCAAAAGTGTTGGGTAACATCAATATCGGTGAAGGTGCCAAAATTGGTGCCGGCAGCGTAGTATTAGAGGATGTTGCCGCACACACAACAGTTGTTGGAGTTCCTGCAAAAGTTATTGGTGTTCCATCAACAAAACAACCCGCGCTTGAAATGAACCATAATTTTGATGCCAATTAACCATCTTAATAAAAAAATATTTTTTTGCTTCATTTTTTTTTGCAGCTTTTTTTTACCGATAAATATTGCCAATGGTCACCAAACACATAATTCTTCAGAAACTACTGCCGGAAGAATCACCGCTGACAATTTTTCGCTTCGCGCCATTAGAGGCATTGATGCTATCGGAGGCATTGATGATTGGTTTTTAACTAATGGCACACTCTGTGCCACCATCTCTGATAAAAAACATGAAACCTATTTATCAGTAACCGGTGGTTTTTTAATCGACCTAGGCTTTTGTGAAAAAAATAATGACCAATGGCCGGCGATGCATTTTTTAACCAACCTCTCAAAAAGCGACATTCTTCCCGCCGACAGCATTAGTATAAAAAATCAACACCACACTTCATCTATTATTGTTAGCGGGCTGCGTGATGGTGTAAGAAACACCACCGAATATAAGGTCGACAATCAAAACCCAAATAAATTATTTATTACCAACACACTAACACGCACAACTGCTGGAAAAAAAATACGCTTATTTGGTTCCATGGTGCTACACCCTCAAAGAGCATTAACGCCCTTTGGTATTGACACAAAAAATCCTGAAAACTCAAAAGGCTTTACTTTCCCAAAAGCTGACACTGATGACATTCTTTCATTAGCAAAAGCGATCTCAGCACAAGATAAGCAAATACTGCTAGGTAGCAGCAACATTAAGCCTGGCATAAATTATTCTGTTACCTTTAACAATAGTTGGCTCATTGAAAAAAATGGCGAGAAAAAACCTCTATCATTTTTCTCATTAAATAATGAAGATGTGTCATTAATGGCTATTTTTACAAGACCATTACCTTTTACTAAACGAGGCCGCCCATCTATTTTAGACACCTTATCTATTGCATTTATGGATATAAAAAAAGGAGAGTCGGTTACCTTTACCCAAGAGGTTACATTATTAAATAAGGATTATTTTTCTGAAGCCTCTATCGACAAATCAAATACAAAAGAAACATTAAGTGGCACATTGCTTTTACCAAAAAACACCACAATGCGCTTAACTATTAAGGGGGCTAATAACACTCCAGACCCTATATTTAATAAAGATGATTACCACTTTACTGTTGGCAATGTTGCTTGGGAAAGTCACAGCCAAACCCAGCATATATTTTTAGCTTCATCGCCATCCGACACTCACGCAATAAACTTACCTGTAGGGACTTATACCGTGTATGCCTCCCGAGGCATTGAATATAGCGTTACAGAGTCTGCCATTACTATACAAAAAAACAAAGCAACCTCACTGCTTATAGAGACGCCACAACAAGAAGTACAAACACCAAATCTTATTAGTGCCGACTTACATGTACATAGTGCCGCAAGTTTTGATTCTGCCCTACCGGTAGGAGCACAAATAAAACGCTTAGTATCAGAGGGCATTGATATCGCACTATTTTCTGAACACCATAGAATTGTTAATTATCAACCTACCTTAAATAATTTAAAAACAAATGATGACTTGCAATTAATTACTGGCGCTGAATTTACCTCTATAGCCCGCAGCAAGAAAAACCCTAGAACAATAGGCCATGAAAATATTTTCCCATTAACTGAAAAACCGCAACAGTTTTCAGGCGGCATGATTGGCAACCCCAATGATTCATTAGCTGACTTAGTTGAAAAAACTCATCAACAAAGCAACCGCGTTATTCAGTTAAACCATGCCAGAGACTCTCTTAACCGAAAACGAGACGGCTACTTTTTTGAGCACTTATCTATTGGTAAAAGTTACAACCCTAAAAAACCTTTAACCAGCTACCCTAATAACTTACTTATTAAAAAGAACAAACAAGGTGTTAATGCCTTAGCGATTGATGCCATGGAATTATTAAATGGCCTAAACTTAGAACCATACGAAAAATTAAAACTAGATTGGTTTTCTTTTTTAGATGCCGGCTACATTATTACTGCAACAGGTAATAGTGACTCACATACAACACAACACCCCTTAGGTATCCCGCGCAATTATTTCCCTCACAAAAAAAATGAAAACAAACAGGACTCAATTGTTAAAGGCATTCAGCAAATAAATAATTTTATTTCAACTGGCCCTATTATCCATGCCACTGTCAATAAAAAAGCTATTGGCGCTTTAATTAGCAGCCAACAGGCAACCATAGACTTTAATGTGCAAACTGCCAAATGGATCAATGTGCAGCAGTTAAATATCTATAAAAATGGCAAGCTAATTATTGCTAAGGCAATAAAAAAAGATACGCCTTACTCTTTCCCTCTAACCTTTACTGAGGATGGTTATATTGTATTAGAGGTTATTGGCAAACCCACAGAACGATATAGAATAATTTATGGGGATGACGCAACACCAATTGCTATTAGCAACCCATTTTTTATTGATGCTAATAACGATGGCCTTTGGCGAGATAAAAAAATAACCGATCGATAGGGTATTTTAGCTACTACCCTTCTAATAACCATTTCTCAGTAGCTGAATCTGCAAATGGATAGTCTTCACCTCGTAACTCTCTATTAAAACGAATCTGCTCAAGCAATGATTCTTCACAATCAATCCATGCTGCTTCACAAGCGATTTTCAATTCAAGTCGATAATGATCAGAGCCTATATAGCGCCTTATTAATTTCATTTCAGGGCCAATATAATCCCCTCTGTTTTTATCTTCTTCAAACTCCTGCGCTCTAACCCTATCTCGTTCATCCGCATAAATAATCTCATCGACCACTTTTACTAATTTTTTATTTTTCATTTCTAACGTATGCGTTCTAACAAGGTCTTCGGAATCAACATCAACACCTAAATCACTATTACTTTTTATCCACTCAATAGCCTTCCCCCAAAGCACATCGCAATCTTTTTTTGTATCACAAGTTGGATAGCTTTCTTTATACTCATTAATTAATGGAGAAAGATCTGCAGGAGGCTTGGAACAACTCATCACAAACAGGGGCAATAAAAAAATACTGTAAATAAAAAGACATACCTTAATTTTATTATTATTTTTCATTAATTTTTTACTCAGTTATTTTCTTCTTTATTAAGTGATGTGTGCACCTTTACTTCAGGCACAGGTGTATTACTAAAATGCCAACGGCCATTTTCATCCTGCCATTTAATAATCTCACTTTGACTGCTACTTTGCTTAGATTCTTGATTACCTTTATCCGGGCCCTTCACCGACAAATCCATATCACCGATCAAACCTATTAAATTTTTAATTTCCCCATTCTTTAAAAGCTCAACCACACTACCACTTTGTAATGCTTTTTGAACTTCAGGGTTATTTATAGCTGCTTGAAATTTTTCATCACCTTTCATCCGATCAACACCCTGCATAACGCCTGTCATTAATGATGCCATCTTCTCTTGCTTTTCTTTTTCTGATGCGCCTTTTAGCTCTGCATTCATTAATCGCTTTATAGCTGGATCTTGGGTAAGCTCTTTAAACGCCTCTTCCTTCATTAATTCATTAACACGACCTTCTTTCATTTTTTTTACAACGTTAGGATCTGTCATTAATGTGCGCATATTTTTATTTTTCATTACGCTATTAATATCCTGTAAACCTCTTACTGGATTTTCACTCACATACTCAGCCAAATCGGTGGCCATACTAGGCTTGCCTTGGTTATCTTTATTGTTTAATCCTATTAACCACTGAATACCATAACCCACCATGCCATTAGCTGCATTACTAACCCAAGTTTCAGCACGAGGCTCTGTGCTTTTTCCACTTTTTATTTTTACTCCCTGCTCTAATAACAAAAAGCACCACACCGCCAACAACCCCATAACGATACCAACTGCACCGTTAAAAACAGCCCCTACTGCCGGTAATCTTATTTTGCCTTCTTTAGTTTTATCTAATTTACCCAACGAAATGACCACTGAAAAAATAATAGACAGCAAAACAAAGGCCAGTATAAAAGTGAGCGTCCCTGCCAAAGCAACCACAACAACACCTTCATAGCTTGTATTACTTTCGATTAATTTAATCGTTTGGCCAACAAACAAAAAAGTAGCTACATAAGAAAAAATCAAGGCTGCTATACGAGAAGCCGCCACAGCTAAACCTTGAGAAAAGCCACGCCATGCAAACCATAAAACAATAAAGAAAAAAATAATTTCAGGGATATATAACGCCATCGCACCATCCTTTGTTTGCTTAACTTATAAAATTAAATCACTATTATCGTTGGTGATACTGTTGGGATAACTCACCCACTGACTCAATAAAAACTTTTACATTCTCAGGGTCTATATCAGGGGTTATACCATGACCTAAATTAAACACATGCCCGGTACCATCACCATATTCTGCTAAAATACGCTTCACCTCCGCACGAATAGTCGCCGGAGATGCCCTAAGAATAGCGGGATCCATATTGCCCTGTAGTGCTACTTTATTTCCTACCTGCTTGCGAGCATCGCTTAAATTTACTGTCCAATCCAAGCCTACAGCTGAGCAATTAGTATCAACTATTTTATCTAACCATAATCCACCACCTTTGGTAAATAAAATAGAGGGGACTCTGCGTCCATCATTTTCTTTAATTAAACCCGCAACAATTTGCTTCATATAACTAAGAGAAAATTCTTCATAGGCTTTATGGCTTAACGCCCCACCCCATGTATCAAAAATTTGCACCGCCTGTGCCCCATGACGAATTTGTGCGTTTAAGTATTCAGTAACTGCCTTCGCTAATTTACTCAGTAATAAGTGTAGAGCTTCTGGCTCGTTATACATCATGGTTTTTATTCGAGAGAAATCGCGACTGGATTGCCCTTCAACCATATAAGTGGCTAAAGTCCATGGACTACCCGAAAAGCCAATAAGCGGTACACTACCGTTTAATTCACGACGAATAGTACTCACCGCGCCCATCACATAACCCAAATCATCTTCTGGATTTATCTCAGGAATTGCCTCAATATCTTTAATAGTACGCACCGGTTTGCGAAACTTTGGCCCCTCTCCTGTTTCAAAATACAAGCCTAAGCCCATGGCATCGGGAATAGTCAATATATCTGAAAACAAAATAGCCGCATCTAATGGGTAACGCGCTAAAGGCTGCAGTGTTACCTCACAGGCTTTCTCAGGGTTAGTACACAGGCCCATAAAATCGCCTGCACTCTCTCTGGATGCTCGGTATTCAGGCAAATAGCGCCCTGCTTGACGCATCATCCACACAGGGGTTTGGTCAACGGGCTGTCGCAATAAGGCTCTCAAAAAACGATCATTTTTTAACTCAGACATAACTACCCTCATTCATTTTAATTCAGATATAAAAAAGGCACAGTCACTGTGCCTTTTGTCGTTACTCAGTTTCGGGGAGCTATTATACCTGTAGATAATCTAATATGCCCTCCGCAGCTTGCCTACCTTCCCAAATAGCAGTAACTACTAAGTCAGAACCTCTTACCATATCACCACCGGCGAACACTTTGGGGTTGGTGGTTTGAAAAGCGTAATGTTGATGTTCTTCTGCGATCACGCCACCCCAATCATTAATAGTTACCTGTTCTTGTTGTAGCCACTCTGGGGCATCTGGCCTAAAGCCAAAGGCAACCAACACCACATCAGCCTCTAATATTGTCTCACTACCCTCAATAACCTCTGGTCTACGGCGGCCAGCTTCATCAGCCTCACCCAATCGGGTTTCAACTAACTTAACCCCCTCCACCTTGCCGTTGCCCACAATTTCTACTGGCTGGCGGTTATATAAAAACTCTACACCTTCTTCTTTGGCATTTTGTACCTCGCGGCGAGAACCAGGCATATTCTCTTCATCACGACGATAAGCACAAATAACGCTTTCTGCCCCCTGTCTAATGGCTGTTCTATTACAATCCATTGCTGTATCACCACCACCTAGTACAACTACCCGCTTACCTTGTAAATCGATAAAATCTGCTGGTGACTTTTCCCAGCTCATCACGCGATTTATATTAGAAATAAGATACGGCAAGGCATCATAAACGCCCTCTAAGTCTTCCCCGGGAAAGCCACCTTTCATATAGGCGTAAGTCCCCATACCTAAAAATACCGCATCGTACTCAGACAATAGCTCAGTAAACTGAATATCTTTCCCGATTTCGGTATTAAGGCGAAACTCAATACCCATATTGGTGAAAATTTCGCGGCGCAGCTGTAAAACACTCTTTTCTAACTTAAAGGGAGGAATACCAAAGGTAAGTAAACCACCAATTTCAGGGTAGCGATCAAAAACAACAGGAGCAACTCCCGCTCGTACCAATACATCAGCACAACCCAGGCCAGCAGGGCCTGCACCAATAATGGCTACTTTTTTACCCGTAGGCACGACACCTGTCATGTCTGGCCGCCAGCCCATGGCAAACGCAGTATCAACAATATACTTCTCAGTAGAGCCAATAGTCACCGCACCAAAACCATCATTTAAGGTACAAGCACCTTCGCATAACCTATCTTGGGGACAAACTCGCCCACAAATTTCAGGCAATGTATTGGTTTCGTGACACAACTCAGCCGCTTCTAAAATATTCCCCTCAGTAATAAGCTTGAGCCAGTTGGGAATATAATTATGTACCGGACACTTCCATTCACAATAAGGATTACCGCACTCTAAACAGCGGTGAGCCTGATTCTGCACTTGCACCGGTGTGTAGGGCTGATAAATTTCCACAAACTCGGTCTTGCGAATCTCATCTGCTTTTTTTGTAGGATCTTGTCTACCTACATCAACAAATTGAAACTTATTATCTAATCTGCCTGTCATAATATTCTGCCTTATTCTGGCGCGGAGCGAGTGGAGCTTAAGAGTTGATCAATGTTGGCCGCCTTTGGCTTCACCAGCCAAAACTTACCAATATAATCGTCAAAGTTTTCTAAAATTTCTCTACCCCATTCACTTTGAGTTTCGTCAACATACGTTTCTATAATGCTGTGAAGGTGCGTCCGATGTTCTTCTAACGCCTCACCAGACACCCTAAACAACTCAACAAGTTCACGGTTGTAGCGGTCAATAAATTTTCGATTCTCATCAAGAACATAAGCAAAACCACCGGTCATACCAGCACCAAAGTTATAGCCTGTCTCACCTAGTACGGTGACA
>CBDUPS010000065.1:0-7450 GCA_965369155.1 uncultured Spongiibacteraceae bacterium | reverse complement strand
GCCAAACCAGCCTCTTTCATCTGCTTAAGCAAACGATCAACTGATGCTCCTACTGTCTCTGCTAATTGACTTACCGTCACCTCAGCCATTGTTTTCTCCTGTTAGCTCTCTTTACCCGCGTATTTTTTTATTTGCCTTATGGCATATTACTGTCGATTATTCGTCAGCAAACCAGGGAGCACGAGCTGTCATTATTAACTCTCCTGCACGGGTTTCATCTAAGTCTTCAGTTATATCTAATAAATCTTCTATGCCTTGCTCGGCCAAATCTTCCATAGTAACAACACCATTTGATGCTAAAACAAACGCCAAATGACGATCCATACCTTCCATATTTAACAAATCTTCAGCAGGCTCCGAGGCGCCTAGTTTCTCCTCCGATGCGATGGCTTGAGTCAGCAGTACATCTTTAGCTCTAGAACGAAGTTCCTCTACGATATCTTCATCAAAGCCCTCAATAGCTAGCATCTCTTCTAAGGGAACATAAGCCACTTCTTCTAGTGTACTAAAGCCTTCTTCAACCAACACAATAGCCACATCTTCATCAACATCTAAAGCTTCCATAAAGCGTTCAACAATTTCGCCTGACTCCGCTTCCTGCTTATTTTCAGCTTCTTCAACACTCATCACTTTTATTTTCCAACCAGTTAGTGCTGAGGCTAGTCGAACATTTTGACCCCCTCTGCCAATCGCTTGGGCTAAATTCTCATCAGTTACCGCAACATCCATTGTTTGCGCTTCTTCGTCCACAACAATCGATTCAACCTCGGCAGGAGCCATAGCATTAATCACAAGCTGCGCGGGATTATCATCCCAAAGAATAATATCGATACGCTCACCATCAAACTGTTGCGAAATACCTTGTACACGAGCACCTCGCATACCCACACAGGCACCCACAGGATCAATACGCCCATCATTGGTTTTTACTGCAATTTTTGCACGGGAACCGGCATCACGAGCCGCCGCACGAATTTCAATAATATTCTCTGCAATTTCGGGCACTTCAATACTAAAAAGCTCAATTAACATTCCAGGACCGGCTCGATCTAAAATAAGCTGTGGCCCTCTATTCTCAGCATCAATTTCTTTTAATAACGCTCTAACGCGATCATTAATTCTAAAAGTTTCTCTACCTACCAAGTTAGCACGGGGTAAAAGGGCTTCAGCATTTCGGCCTAAATCAACAATCACATTATCTCGTGTGACTTTTTTAACCGTACCATGAACAATTTCACCTATTCTAGAACGATACTCATCAACCACTTGCGCCCGCTCGGCTTCACGCACTTTTTGTACAATAACTTGTTTGGCTGTTTGCGCGGCAATACGGCCAAAATCAACATTCTCTAATTTCTCTTCGTGAACATCGCCAATCTGTAAAGAAGCATCAACTTCTGCTGCCTCCTCAGTGGTAAATTGAGTGCCCAGAACAGCCATTTCATCATCAGCTACCACCGTCCAACGGCGAAACGTCTCATATTCGCCTGTTTTACGATTGATGATCACTTTTATATCGGACTCTTCGTCATAACGTTTTTTAGCAGCTGCTGCTAAAGCGATTTCAATCGCTTCAATTATCACCCCACGATCAACACCTTTTTCGTGTGATACTGCCTCTGCCACTAATAAAATTTCTTTACTATTCATGTTATGCCTCAACTCCCTTTAACGGGTTACTAGACTTTGCTCTGTAAAAACAGAAGCCTTACTATTTTAAAATGTAGGCTCTACTACCGCCCGTTCAATTAATTCTAAAGGCAAGATAAACTCTTCGTTGTCTTGCCTGATAATCACTTCATCACTCTCAACCGCTTGAATAACACCAGAAAACTTTCTGCGTCCTTCAAAAGGCATCTTTAAACGCACTTTTATTCGGCTACCTTTATACGCCTCAAATTGAGACTTAGTGTAAAGCGGCCGATCTAATCCCGGTGATGACACCTCAAGGGTATACTCTGCACTTATAGGGTCTTCCACATCAAATAATGCACTTAACTGATGACTCACCTTGGCGCAATCATCCACATTCACGCCATCATCGGCATCAATATAAACACGGACAACACTATTTCGCCCTTGAGCCAAGTAATCAACACCCCACAGTCTATAACCTAACGTATCAACTACAGGTTCTATTAGCTTCTGTAACTCTTCTTGCTTTGCCATACGCCTATATCTATCGGTCACTTTATCAGTGGTGACATTCCCACTAAAATAAAAAATGGGCAATCTGCCCATTATAAAATATATTTAAGCATGCAACCCTTTGTTAAATAAAACAAAAAAGCCCCAGCTCTGCAGCGGGGGCTTATACAAATCACCAACATAAAATGGATGAATTTGGGAGCGAAAACTTACATTAGCCATAAAACTGAGCCTCTGTTATAAAGCCGCCACCCTAAGCGCGTTACTTTCTGCTTACTACCCAGAGGGAGCCCACGCTTTACAGGACGCGGATTATATCCGCAAGGTATAGCAAACTCAAGTAATATTAAAGAATTGTCTTTATATAGAAAAACGATTGAAAAAATCTAAAAAAACATAAACCCTCAACTTAAAACGACGGATACCATTAGAGAATCGAGCACCTTATGGATTTTAGCAATGTATCGGGCTTATGGGCTGTTGCATCCTCTACAGGGCTGGATTCCAGCATGCTGTTTATTTGGTCTTGAATGTCGTCAATGTCTGCCGTTGCATCGATCCA
This sequence comes from uncultured Spongiibacteraceae bacterium, assembly GCA_965369155.1. Taxonomy (GTDB): domain Bacteria; phylum Pseudomonadota; class Gammaproteobacteria; order Pseudomonadales; family CBDUPS01; genus CBDUPS01. The sequence goes on along the minus strand of CBDUPS010000065.1, from coordinate 4,740 downwards.
AACGCCATGTAAATAACCACTGTTATACGCTGCCAAACATGCCACATAAATTCTGATTTCTTCGCTCATTGCTTTTCTCCTTAATCTTAAAAACACATCCCCTTTTGGGGTTGAAAACCCCAGACAAAGGAGCGAGAGAAGCGAGCGTAAGATCACATGTTTTGGCGTAATCCAGACAGGGGGAACCGCCCATCCTGCACAAGCCCAGTCTTTTCGGGCGCGGAAGGAAGGGGGATGTCTTGATGGAGACAAGTTGTGTGATATTTTGACGTTTACCCAAAAGGGGCACGTAATTATTGAATCAAGCGAACACGATCAGTGTTCACACCTTATTGAACTTTCAGCCTAGCGCAGCGAAAACTTTCAACGCCTTTCAAAGCAGTCGTGCTTTAGCACTACCAGCAATTTTTATTCAATCAGCACCACCTGATTGAGCCCTTAACCAGCACTGCCTTTCAGCATTACCACTAGCGCAACGTGACAATGGATCAGCAAGCGTAACGCTTCTTCACATTATTGCGACCTGAGGTGCAGATCAGTCACTTTGCACAAACACGCGGCCATACAAAGGCCGTGGCAGTCACGGCCTCCAAAATAGGAGGTAACAATGAAATTGATTACAAGATTTGAACTGGCAGCCAAAAACACGAACGAGCTTTATTATCTACATAGAAAGGTTTTTAACGAGCTGGCAAAAAGTAAGCCGCAAACACTGGAGCGTGTAAATGCTTTGGCTTCATTGCAAAATATTGAGAATGAACTTGTATCAAGGGTTTTACGCCCTTGATACTTATTCAGTTGCTTATTGCCTACGGCTCAGAAAGCTTGAAGGGCTCACTTCCTGCCCCCCAGTATGTGACATCCACAAAGTTAGTATCTTGGTGAACCTTAACCAAATATATCCCTTCTCTAAGCAATTTATATCGATTGTGTAGATTTCCTATGTTTTCCCCATTAGAGGCAAGAACTACCGTTGTTCCTTCGTCAAAATTGAACAATTTAACAACTTCGTTGTGAATAGGCTCGTATGATTCTCGCCAAAGTACTGGCAAAGTTGCGACAGACGATTTCCAAGTGCTTTCTGAATTTGGATCGAATTCGCTAACAAACTCCCACCATAGATTAGATGTTTCTGGTGTTGGCCAATCAAGCGCAATTGCCAAATCAAAGACCTCGTCCGATTTAAGCCATGCTTTTAGTTGACGACCATTAGTAAACGTTGCGCTAGTCGTTTCAACAGCCCGTATTGCAGCTTTTCTGGAGTTAAATCCAGCTTGCATAAGCAGCGCTGCACTTCTGTTTAATGTACCGTTCTCTATAGCGGGAACTAATAAATCGGTTTCATAATCATCAATTGTTAAACCATCCCCAATCACATCAACATTTGCTTGAGCACGCACTTTAATCGCTTCTATCCCCCAAGGCAGACGATACACAAGCCCATCTTCTATAAACATTAGGGTTTCATTGACATCAGCAAAATCATGCTCAGTTATCACGTTTCCAGCTAGCCATACCTCTAATATTTTCCGCCAATTTTCTGGTAAGTTTCGAGGAATGAATGGCTCGATGCTAAAAACCAGTTCAGCTAGTTGTTTGATCGTCTCAATTGCTTGTTGCTGTTCACCTTCGGATAAATATGCGTTTGCATTTACTAACAGAGCATTGGCATGTGCTGCATTAGCATCAAGTTTTAATCCCGTATCTAAACCTATACCAGCGAGAAAATATCCCTTGCGCTGGAGAGTAGTTGATGCGCTCCAAATATGCCTTGCTCGTTGAGCGAGAACGGTATCAAACAAATTCTTTAATCCAGCAGTTTCTTGGTCATGCCTGCTCATTCTTCGCTGCCAAAGGGACGACCGGAGTATTCTGTCTAAAGCATCGGGAATCTCAGGAATCGAAATTTCTTCTGCACCTAGCATGCTTAAAAGGGCGGTATCAAGACTTACAATATGTCTTTTCCAAGCTGCTTCTTGTTCGACAATCTGCGCCTGTTCTTCATCTGCTACAGGTGGCAAGTCCCATCCACCTGCATTGTTCAGCACATATTCTAAAATCTCATTAATTTCAGCATTACCGATGCTTTGAGACATACGAGAAACCAATTCGCTAACTAACAGCGCTAATCCGCTCTCCATATTACGAGCATTCGTATCTTCAACTAGATTTCGCCACTGTGCTTGGAACCAAGCATGCCTTTCAAAAATTGGGTAAAGTACCAATCCATGAGTATCTACAAATGCTCTTCCTGCACGACCTATGACGTTTTTAAATTCAGCGACATCAATGGTTTTTTGATTTCGCGTCAACGAATAAACAATCACAGCGGTCGCAGAAAGGTTTAAACCTTGAGCCAAAGTCGGAGAAGAAACTGTTATTTTGAGAACCCCACCACGTAGAAGTCTTTCCATTTCCTTTCTGAAAGGCGTTGGAAGTGCGCCATGATGAACTGCAACGCCAATTTTCAAACACTCTACAATCGGGTGATTTTCACCTAACCACTCCTGTCCCAAAACTATCGCCAGCTCAAGTTGATTTATCGGGACAGACAAAACCGACTCTAATGCTCCACGATTATGCAGGTCGATAATATCTTTCGCAAAGCTGTTTACAGAACGCTTCTCAGGGCAATAGATCAATACCGTATGTTCATCTTTAACTAATTTCCATGCGGCAGCTAACGTAAGCTCTTTTTTATTTTTTGGGAATGGGGTTGTTCTTCTGCCTATAGGAGGAACTGTATGCTGGATATAATTTGGGATAAACGGCTGCTCTTCACCAATAGTAAAGTTTATTTTAGCACTATCTGTTTGCCATACAATTTCTCCAAACCGCAAGTCTGTAGGACGCCAATTTGAGCGTAATGCATTACCTTCTTTATCTCGTCTTAGCCAGCCTACAAAATCATCCAGTTGATCACTATCAGGTAGAATTGCAGATAAACAAACAATTCTCCTTTGATCTGCATCTTCTCGCTTAAGCAATCGTTGAATTTGAACCTCATAGCTTATCTCACGCTCATTGAGGCCAATCATATGACCTTCATCTAGCACAACGAGACCAACGTCATCTATTAATGACGGGTCATTCCTGAGTGCGAAATCTAATTTTTCCGGTGTACCCACAACAATATCTTGAGACCTGATTACGTCTTGTTCAAAGTCACTAGTGCCTATACTGCCGTAAAGAGATGAAACAGATTTTCCCAATGGAAGAAAAGTTTTGCGGAGCGATACTTCTGTTTGTGCAGATAATGCTCGAAGTGGGGTTATAAACAACACCCGTTTCCCTATCGACAAGCACCTAAGAATACAGATTTCAGCAATCCTAGTTTTGCCAGCGCGAGTTGGTAGCGAGACGACCAGATCATCCCAATCACTTACAGCTCTCTTCGCTCCCTCTAACTGAGAAGGCCACAAATCAATCTCTGCTTTGTTTCGCTTCAGTAACGAGGCAATGAACAACCACCTTAATAACTGCCATTCTTGCGCCTGTGGGTGATCTGGTGTCACCGGAATCACACAATGAAAACTCGCATCCCAAAGGTCTCGTAATAAATATTTTGTGATTCTCAGAACCCACCATTGTGGTAGTAAATTTAGTTCTGAACAAACCTGAAGGCTGGTTTCAATTCTCGATATAGCATTTTCAAGCTGGGTAGCACTCCCTAACTCCAGTGCGAATAAAAACTCAAATATTGCCGCATAGTAATTATCAGTCACTGCCAAGTCGATCACAGGAATTTCTACCGCTTGAATTCCAGACTCCACAACATCTTGCTGTTCCTGCTGGACAGCCTCTATGTCTGCCTCCAGCTTTTGTTCGAGCGATAGATCTGCACCCACTCCGGAAAGCTTCCACTCCAGTATATTCTTTTCAAGATCAGAAAAACGCCTCAGCATAAGCAGAGAAAGCATTTTCTCCATTTGGCTTAAATTAGCGTCTTCAAAACTATGCGTAATCAAGGAGAATGCTTTTGCGGAGAAACGGCCTAGATGATACGCAGAGGCCGCCAGAACAGTATGAAAGCCGTTTTCTGGGTCATCTGGTCTACCATTGTGAACGACTTCACTAATTGCTGTAGCCGACTTTTCAAACGCTGACCGAGCTATTTCAGGATTCCCTCTCAGCTCAGTCAGCCGCAAACCAAGAGACAGAAGAGAATAGCCGTATGATAGAAGGTCGTAGCTCAACCGTTCTGCGAAATTTGGAGCGCCGATAGGCAACTCACCATCTTTCCATATCATCGAACGGGCTAACCCTCGTTCAAGTAAACGCCCTCTGAAACCACTAGAAACAGCTTGCTGAATTGCCTCTTCAATTTCTTCAATCGTCGAGGCCATCTATAACTCCTTGATATACAGAACTAATCAATTCCTGATGATTACTAACTTGGAACCCAACAGACGACTGTTTAATGGTTCCTCCATATGCATCAAAAGCCACTTTTTGAAGGTTTTCTGGGTTTGATGCTGTGAAGGTGAAAAGTAAGTGCTCAACTTGATCAGGCCTAATCCCATCTACCAGTTGAGCTTTTTCAATAATGTCTGCAAGCTCTTGATTTCCCGTCTCTCGTAACCTTTCAGCCACAAACTCCAAAGCATGAGGCGCAGGAAGCCCTTCATCTAAATCCAGCTCTTCCCTAGCTTTTTCGAGAACTGCTGTTGCCAGCGTTTGATTACTCTTTGCTTCAGCTTTAAGAAAACTTATTTTATGACTTTGTTGATCAACCAAGAG
>CBDUPS010000064.1:0-7450 GCA_965369155.1 uncultured Spongiibacteraceae bacterium | reverse complement strand
AACAACATACAATGCCGCATCTCTTGAGGCATCCTGAACAAGAGCGCTGCTATTCGCATCTAATAAGGTTAGTTTTACACTCTTTCCAGAAATAACACCTAAAACATCAAGCAGATACGTGACGTTAAAGCCTATTTCTAACTCATCGCCGTCATACTCAACAACCAATTGATCCTCGGCTTCTTCTTGCTCAGGGTTATTGGCTGTAACCTGCAAAACCCCTGAACTAAGCAACATACGCACTCCGCGATACTTCTCATTGGACAATATAGCTGCCCGATTAAAAGCCTGCTTTAACCCATCTCGGTCAGAGATAACGATCTTATCTCCACCCTTGGGAAGCACTCTTTTGTAATCTGGAAACTTTCCGTCAATCAATTTAGAGGTAAAGACAAAGCTTTCTGTCTTAACTTGAACATGGTTACTGCCAAAAACAACCTCTACCGAGGTATCTTCTCCACTAACTAATAATCGCGCCAACTCCAACACACCCTTGCGTGGCAATATCATTTGTTGCGTCTGATCTACCTTTACAGCCTCTGAGTAAAGGTCGCTTAACGCCAATCGGTGCCCATCTGTAGCTACAACCCGCATTCCTCCATCAAAAACCTCCCACAACATCCCATTAAGGTAATAGCGAACGTCCTGCTGAGCCATAGCAAAGGCTGTGTCTTCTATCGCCCGTTTCAACTCCACCGGAGAAACGCTAAACGAGAAGCTTTCAGGGCCATCCTCTACTGACGGAAAGTCTACGGCCGGAAGTGTACTTAAAGTAAACCGGCTACTGCCCGATCTAACCTGCATTTTTTGCTCAGATAATGAGAAGTGCAAATCACTACCATCAGGCAATGACTTACAAATATCAACCAGCTTTCGTGCCGGAAGAGTTATTGATCCCGCGGCTCCCGAAGACTCTAGGGTAACCCTGCCAATAAGCTCTACTTCTAAGTCTGTACCAGTCAGTGATAAGCGGTTTCCCTCAACACAAAGCAACACATTAGATAAAATAGGTAATGTCTGCCTTCTTTCCACCACCCCGGCAACCAAGTTTAAAGGCTTTAGTAGAGCTTCTCTTGAAATAATAAAATCCATTGCTTATATCTCTTTGATTTTTAATGTTTTTATGATGTTAGGCTTCGTTCTAAGTTTAGGTAATCTTCTCCAATATTAGCGTCTGTATCTCGGAGTTCTTTTACTTTTCTACAGGCATGGAGAACCGTTGTATGATCCCTTCCGCCAAACTTGTCACCAATTTCAGGCAAGCTATGGTTCGTCAGCGCTTTTGATAACGCCATTGCCACTTGCCTAGGCCTTGTTATTGAACGCGTTTTTCGTTTAGAAAGGATATCAGACATTCTGATTTTATAGTATTCAGCCACTGTCTTTTGGATGTTCTCAATAGAGACCTTTTTATCCTGCAGCGCCAGTATATCTTTTAGCGACTCTTGCACTAATGGCACATCAATAGGGCGGCTCATAAAGTTAGCACTCATAATAACCCGCTTAAGGGCCCCCTCTAAGTCTCTTACATGGGTTTTTATTCTACTGGCAATAAAAAATGCCGCCTCGTAAGAGAGATCAACCTGCGCTTGCTCTGCTTTTTTTATTAAGATGGCAACTCGAGTTTCAAGCTCGGGTGGCTCAACAGCAACCGTTAGCCCCCAACCAAAACGAGACTTTAGCCTATCGTCTAAGCTATTGATTTCTTTTGGAAATCTGTCGCAAGTGAGGATAATTTGCTGACGCCCCTCTAATAAGGCATTAAAGGTATGAAAAAACTCTTCTTGGGTTTGCTTTTTTCCGGCGAAAAACTGAATATCATCAAGAAGCAACATATCTACAGAGCGATAGTAACGCTTAAATTCACTCATAGCCCCCAGCTGTATAGCCTTTACCATATCCGCCATAAAGCGCTCTGATCGTAAGTATAAAACCTTAGCATCGCGGTTTCGCTCCATTAATGCATTACCCACAGCCTCCATTAAGTGAGTCTTTCCTAACCCCACACCCCCATATATAACAAGGGGGTTATAGGATCCGCCGGGATTATCCACTACCTGCAATGCCGCAGCACGAGCCAGCTGATTCGACTTACCCTCAACAAAATTCCCAAATGTTGAGTCTTTGTTTAAAAACGATTTGTGTATTATCGCCCCTTCTACTTGAACCTTTCGTTCTCCGGTTTGCTTTTGCGCTGGAAAGAGGTCACTACGTTGCTGCTGTATCGAACCTTGTGGGGGTCTAAGATCGGCATCATTAGCGGGGTCTGCGGCAAAAACAGGAATGCTTTGTTGCCCGATATCTAAAACAACTTGCCGCGGATTATCTTCCAGCCCTCTAATAATCTCCTGAATTCGATCAAGATATTTATCTTTAACCCAATCTTTTATATAGCGATTCGGCGCTAAAAGCTTTATATCGCCATCAACGGAGCTTTCGGCCTTAAGTGGCTTTATCCAAATATTAAAATGCTGGCTGGGTAACTCTTCTTGCAGAAAAGAAACGCAACGCTGCCATGTTTCAATTGACAAAAGATGACTCCGACCAAAGGTTGTTTTACGAGTTTTTATTGTAATTCATCCATTGTATATCTCGATAAAAACTTTATCCACCGGATATAATAAAAAAAGGCTTATATTTTATTTATTTTTTTATTTTCAATAGCTTATAAAAAAAATACCCCCTACCACTTTCTGTTGATAACTCTGTGTATATCTTGGTCTTTTCTTGTGCTAACTCTGTGTGTGCCGCTAACACTATTTATTCGTTAAATCTATATAGCTGTTTTTATACATAATTGTTTGCCAAAAACTATGCTTTACCCTACAATTCGCACCCCTTATGGGTATCAAGTCCTTTTGGCTTGAAAAAATGTAAAATTATTCACCCCGGATTATTCGTTATGAAAAGAACCTTTCAGCCCAGCGTACTAAAACGCAAGCGTAATCATGGCTTTAGAGCTCGTATGGCAACAAAAAGCGGCCGTCAGTTAATCAACAGACGTCGAGCAAAAGGGCGGAAGCGCTTATCTGCTTAAGTTTTTTGGTGGCTCTTATATGCCTACCTATACCTTTTCAAAGTCTGCGCGCTTATTAAAAGCACCTCTCTTTCAGGATGTTTTCGAAAAAAACACTTTGAGGGTATCCTCCAAAGAGATATTGATTCTAGCCAGGCCTAATAAACTAAGGCCTCGTCTCGGCCTTGTTGTGGGCAAAAAAAACATTTCTTTGGCGGTAAACCGTAATCGTTTTAAACGCTGTGCTAGAGAAACTTTTCGTTTACAGCAGCACAGCTTGCCATCTCTTGATATCATTGTATTAGCAAGGCGGGGGGCAGGGGAGCTAACCACAAGCAAACTTCAAGAAAAGTTACTTTTTTTATGGTTAGAGCTTCAAAAAAAACAGGCTGCAAACGTTTTATGAAAATTAACTTTTTAATAAGCCACTTCTTTATTCTTTTCATCAAGTTTTATCGTCTTTTTTTTAGCCCTTTTGTTGGTCAACATTGTCGCTTTGAGCCATCTTGCTCTCGTTACGCAGAAGAGGCTATAAAAACACATGGCAGCTTAAAAGGTTTATTTTTTACAATAAGAAGACTGTTACGCTGTCATCCGTGGGCTAAAGCAGGTTACGACCCTGTTCCATCAAATTGTCATCACTGTTTTGATTTAAATAAAAAGAATTAAATATTATGGATTTTCAAAGAATTGCCATCATCTCAAGTATCGCCATTGTTTTATACATGCTTTTAGGTAATTGGGTTCAGTTTAAAGAAAACTATACTGAAACAAACACCACCCAAGTGTTACCTGCTAATAGCCAAGAATTTAAAGTGGATAGTCTTTCTTCAGAAGAAATCCCCAGCCTATCCTATGATAAAAATGAAATTGTTATTCCTGAAACAGAATTAAATAATACTCAATCTTTAATTTTAGTTTCTACCGATAATTTTGATATAAAAATTGATCCTTTTGGTGGTGATATTGTTTACGCTGGATTAAAAGAACACTCCGCTGATTTAGAAAAACCAGAAGAGGGTGATTTTGTTTTATTAAGTAATAATAATGCGATGCACTATGTAGCCAATAGTGGCCTTATAGGAAAAGATGGTACTGATAAATCAAGTACCGATAGACCATTATTTGCAAGTAAACAATACTCTTATAAAATGCTATCTAATAATAAATTAGTGGTTGATTTAACCCTGCCAGAAAAAGACGGTATAAAAATAACTAAGCGATTTACTTTCGTGCGTAACGATTACTTAATTAACGTTGAGTATTTAATTGAAAATAATTCTAACCGTACATGGGAAGGTTTTTTTTATGGCCAATTAAAAAGGGATAATAGCCAAGACCCTTCGGCCAAGAAAAATAAAAGTATGGGATTAAGTCCCTTTTTAGGAATAGCCACATCAACAACAGAAGATCGCTTTAAGAAAATAAAATTTAAAGACTTGGATGATTCTTCAGAGAATTTTACCAAAGAGGGTGGTTGGATTTCTATTTTACAGCACTACTTTCTAACTGCTTGGATACCTGATCAAAATAAAACAAATAATTACACAGCATTAAAAACAGATAGTGGTTTTTATATTGCTCGTTTTACTCAACCTAAAACAATTGTTGAGCCACAACAAAGCAAAAGTATCAAAGCTGGTATTTATATTGGACCAAAAGATCAATATAGATTAGAAGAAATATCTGAAGGTTTAGATTTAAGTGTTGATTACGGTATTTTATGGTGGATTGCTCAACCTTTGTTTGCCTTACTCCACTTTTTTGCCTTAGGTGAATTACATATTTTTGGAAAAACATTTTCTATCGGCTCAGGATTAGGTAACTGGGGTTTTTCTATTATTTTATTAACTGTTTGTGTAAAACTCATTTTTTATAAGTTATCTGCCGCAAGTTATCGATCAATGGCAAATATGAGAAAAGTGCAGCCTAAACTTGAAATGTTAAAGGCACGCTATGGTGATGATAAGCAAAAAATGTCTCAAGAGCTTATGGCTCTGTATAAAAAAGAAAAAATTAACCCTTTAGGTGGCTGTTTACCTATTCTTGTTCAAATGCCTGTTTTCTTATCTTTATATTGGGTTTTACTTGAAAGTGTTGAATTAAGACATGCACCATTTATTGGTTATATACAAGATTTATCCGCTATGGATCCTTACTTCATATTACCTCTTTTAATGGGGGCAACGATGTTTGTACAACAACAATTAAATCCTACGCCTCCTGATCCAATACAAGCAAAAGTGATGAAGTTTTTACCTATAATATTCACATTCTTTTTCTTATTCTTCCCAGCAGGCTTGGTTCTTTATTGGGTGGTTAATAGTCTTCTTTCTATTTTGCAACAATGGTGGATTACCCGAGCAATAGAAAGAGCCTCAACCTAATGTACTATGCAATCCATTAACAATGACACTATAACGGCTTTAGCGACCCCTCCAGGACGAGGGGGCATAAGTATTATTCGTGTTTCTGGCCCTAAGTCTTTTTCAATAGCTAAAAAAATAACTAAAAAAAACCTCATTAATAAACAAGTTCACTATGGTTCCTTTTTTAATGAAAAAAATGAAATCATTGATAAAGGAATAACTCTTTTTTTTAAAAACCCAGAGTCTTTTACTGGGGAAGATGTTATTGAGTTTCAAATGCACGGTGGCCCTATTATTGTTGATTGGCTATTAAATGAAATAACCCAACAAGGCGCTCGGCTGGCTTTACCGGGGGAGTTTTCAGAAAGGGCATACCTCAACGGTAAAATGGATTTAACTCAAGCAGAGGCCATTGCCGACTTAATTAATAGTTCTACGGATATTGCAGCAAAAAGTGCTTTGCAATCATTACAGGGCGCTTTTTCAAAAAAAATAAATACGTTAGTAGAAAAAACTATTCATCTACGGGTTTTTGTTGAAGCTGCTATTGATTTTCCAGAAGAAGAGGTTGATTTTCTTTCCGATGGAAAAATAAGCGCTTTATTAAATGAATTACAAAAAGCGGTATCCACTACTTTAGATGAAACTCAACAAGGCGTTATTTTACAAGAAGGCATAACATTGGTTATTGCTGGAAAGCCTAATGCTGGAAAATCCAGTCTACTTAATCAATTCTCTGGAAAAGAGAGTGCTATTGTTACTGAAATAGAAGGCACCACTAGAGATATATTAAAAGAACATATACAGATAAATGGAATACCGATTCATATCATCGATACTGCGGGATTAAGAGACAGTGATGATATTGTTGAAAAAGAGGGTATCAAAAGAGCTACCAAAGCCATTGAAGAGGCCGATCATATTCTTTTAGTCATAGATGCTAAAGATATGAGTAATAATCAAAACCCTGAACTTTTATTACAACAATTACTACCTAATTTAAAAACCCCTCCTTTAACTGTGGTTATAAATAAAGCAGATAAATATAATTTACCCACAGGGCTGACTAATAAAAACACCGTTACTGTTTCGGCAAAAACTGGAGATGGTCTTGATGTGCTAAAAGATTACCTCAGTGATAATCTTGGCTATAAAGGTAATCCTAAAAGTATTTTTTCAGCCAGACGACGACACATTAACCTATTGAAAAAAGCCGATAAATATATAAAAAATGCCCTTATCCAGTTACATGATTATCATGCTGGGGAGTTAGTTGCTGAAGATTTAAGAGTTGTACAAGAAGCTTTAGGAGAGATAACAGGAGCTATCACTTCAGATGAGTTTCTTGGGGAAATATTCTCTAGCTTCTGTATTGGTAAGTAAGTTACCCACCTAAAAAATACAGTATTTCAACAAAATATGGATAACCTGTTTATAAGTCTTTTAATAATCTTTATAAAAAAAGATAACTTTTAATTTTAAAAATAAAAAAAAGTAAGCCACAAAGTATTCTTATTGAAAAAGGGGACTTAATAACAAGGTTAATTAGCTGTAATTAATTGATTTTATTATATTTATTTTAAATAAACCACTTATCCACAACCTCTATAGTAACTATAAGTAACTATATACATATATATAATATATGTTATTTGATTCTTTGTTGAACGCACTGACAAAGGATATACTCATCGCCCAAGTAATAACTTCTTTGTAATTTCATGATTAACTTTCCTAAACAATTTGATGTCATTGTTATTGGTGGCGGCCATGCAGGTACTGAAGCAGCTTTGGCAGCTGCTCGTATGGGAGCAAAAACGCTTTTATTAACCCATAACATAGAAACCTTAGGGCAAATGTCTTGTAATCCCGCTATTGGCGGGATTGGTAAAAGTCATTTAGTAAAAGAAATTGATGCTTTAAGCGGTGCGATGGCACAGGCAACTGATTTAGCAGGCATTCAATTTAGAGTGCTGAATTCTAGAAAAGGGCCGGCAGTTCGTGCAACACGGGCCCAAGCTGATCGTATTCTCTACAAAGCCGCTATTCGAAAAAAACTCGAAAA
>CBDUPS010000063.1:0-7501 GCA_965369155.1 uncultured Spongiibacteraceae bacterium | reverse complement strand
CACCAACGGCATCAAACCCTAAACGTCTGTTATAAATACTCGCATCAACTGGCATAATTTAGCCTCCAAAATAAAGTCATCAAGCCTTCAGTTTCCCAGGGTCAAACAGCGATTGGCTTTGCTGATATGGAGCACCAGCAAAAACATTAGACTGCGTTTTACCGCTGCCAGCACTGCCAAGCATTGAGCCAATTCCACTCATAATTCCACTAGCGGCATCAGCCTTGGCTTGCCCGCCAGCTAAAATAGCTCCAGCCTGAGCGTTTCCGCCCCCTACAATGTCGCCACCAACACTATTAGCCATATTAGAGCCAGCAGCCGCAGTTCCAGCCGCAGCACTTTGGCCTATGCCAATCATGTCCTTAAGCTTGCCGTACCTACTATCCCTATCCTGATTAAATCTGTTATAAACCTTTTGATATTCATTAGAACCATAGTCCTGGCCGTATCTTGTAATGGCCTTAAGGGCTCTGCCCCCGCCACCTCGGCCTCTAGCCGCAGCACTTCTCTCTAAAGCCTTTTGCCCCTCGGCCATTCTAAAATCATAACCAGGGTCCTTTTTAAAATCAGACTCTTCAAAGCTTCGAGTTAAATCAACAAAGTTAGCGTTCATTTCATCAAGGCCACGGCCACCTAAATCACGGTAACCAGCCATGTCCTTACGGTTTTGCTGGTACATCTCACGCTTAAGCTGAGTGGCTCTATCAACAGCAGCCGCCTGCTTTCTAGCTGCCTTTTTAGCAGCACTTCCACCCATCATGCCTGAAATTATACTACCGCCTACCGCTGCTGCTGCCATCCAAGACATACAACCTCCTTTAACTCTTTAATATCTGATTCTGAAAGGTGCTCGACCTCTTCGTGAGTCTTGCTAATTAGATTCTCTTCTAACAAAACAAGATCTTGAGTGTCGGCCTCATTAATATGAACTGTCGTCCAAACCGTGTCCGTATGAGCATAACCAAGACGCTTAGTCCCTGGCAAAGACACCATTGTAAAAGGAGCCTCGATCAATTTAAAACCAGCCTCGGTTAAAACTGAAATAGCACCCTGAGAAATAATATTAATATGCTCATGCTTATGAATTTTGCCAGTAAGTATTGTGCCAGCAGGGATGAAAAGCTCTCTAGCATAGAGGCCTTTGGCAAAATGATGAACAGGTGGTAAATCCACTTGCTCATGCTTTAATATCTCAGCCTCTGCTAAAGCTATCTTGTCCCTATTAGAAATGTCTTTAGGTTCCCCCTCGGGAATTAAAGCATCTGTAATTAGCACTAAATCTTCGCTCACTCTACCGCCTCTAATCTTACATCTAACTCATCTAATAAAGTCTTTATCTGCACATTTGAAAGGGCTTGTTTGCCGCCTATTCTCAAATACACTTCGTTAATCCATCTCTGCCAAGCCGGTGTTAAAAGCCCCTGCTGGTCTATAAGTGGCGTCTTATATGGCGGGTCTTGCAAACCTCTTATTGTTAAATCACTTAACGCCATTATGTATTGCTCACTTCAGTTTCTAAGTTGGCCCCAATTAAAACTCTTCTTACGGGGTCTGAAATCTGCACCTTAAAAACTCTGTCTCTAGATTGACCAAGCCGGTTCCACTTAATTCTCTTGCCGCGCTCACCAATCTTTCCAATATCAGTCCATATCTCGTTACCAAAAGTATATCCACCGTCATTAGAGAATGTCAGCATGGCTTTTGGGTTCGTACCTTGAGCAGTACCATCTAAGCCCGTCCCTGACTCCATATCTAGCTCCATAGACGTATATTTAACCCTTAGTCCAGTCGCTGAAATATGAGGGCAAGTCCTTACGCAAACAATCTCATCGCCATTGTCAGAAAAATAATCTCTACTCATCTTATAAATAGAACCATTCTCATAATCGCCAACTAAATGAGTCGCATACGCATAAGCATGGGAAAAACCCCGATCACGCTCTTGAATACCGTCATTCGTATATGTTCTCTCGTGCCACATACCAGTATTTATGTCGTAAACCCAGGTAGTCCCAGCCCCAACAAAATTTAAGACGTAAAAGCTTGTGCCCTCATCCTGATAGACCCAACCTCTTGCCTCTGAAATATCGCCATAACTAGAAATCTTTTGCTCAATTAAATGAGTCGAAATCTTTTGCATATTAGCGCCTCTGGCCTTATAAACCAGCCCCGCGCCATCCTTATCCTTAGCTACAAAGAACAAGTGATCTTTATTTTTAACAATAGAATGCTTTGCAGCGCACCCAATCTCTAAAAAAGCCCCCTCCATTCTCTCAAAAGGAAAGTCAGCGTTACCTGAGTTATAAAAAATCTCAGTAGTACGCTCGTTAAAGATATAAAGCTGCCTCTCTAAGCTCTCACCACCAACAATATCGTCCGGTGAGCCCTCGCTTGTAGCAAAGTCAAGAGCATCAATGTCAGTGCTTAAAAGACTTGAAATTTGAAACTTATCAGAGCTTATAAATATGAAATAACCATCCTGGTACGTCACCTGATCAAAGCTCTCTAAATCAGGGTCAGTTATCTGAGCAAAGGTATCAGTAGCTAAAGTCACCTTATAGGCGTAAATACCATCGACAATGACTAGATCAATGCCGTTATCACTCATTGAAATATTACCTTCAGACGTGTTTAAGATGCCAATCTGAGTCTTTGTAAAGCTAGAATCAAGCTTGGATAAAATGCCGCCATTTACAGTGTAATAAACCCCTGTGGAGGTAGTTAAAGACGCTCTCTGAGGCAAGTCAGCCCCTATGTTTGCAACCTCTGAGTAACCAGGCCTATCAACCAAGGCCGCAACCTCGCTCTCTTTACCCGTTCCACTCTCAACCACTCTAGGATACCAGTTGACGCATCTCTGAGCATCAATGGCAACCGAGTCAATATTATAAGAGGCCCCAATAAAGCCAGGAAAGCGTAATCTCACCAATACTCCCCAGTTCTATAATCCCACTCAGTACCAGTGCTAAGAGGGTCTGCGTCCATTAATACGTTCTGAGTGTTTCTCGTATCAATTAAATTCATCGCCACTTCATAACCGCCATATACATCAGCAGCTACCTGCACCCCGTACTCAGGAGCTAGATCAATTGCCAAACCAAACCTTATTGCCTTCGCATAAGCTGGCGGGAATTGTATCTCAGTGCTTAAAGTTAAGGCACTAAATGGCTTCTCTGAGTAAAGCACTAAAGTGTTTGCCGTATCCGGCGTGTAATAAACATTTAAAGTCTCAAGCGGGTAAGTGCCCTCTACATATAATGTATGAGGTAAGTCGCCCTGAGTTGTTTTAAGGGGTATTTTAGACCACTCTTCAGCCCCTATAATCTGCATAGGATACTCTTGATTACTCTCTTTAACGACAGCGCTAATTATCCTAGAAGGCCTTGCAGAGTTTAAATCCCCACCAGTGCCGAAAGTGTAACTTGATTGGCCAGGTACAAGCGTTAACTCATCCTTAACCCTATAGTGAATCTTATTCCCGTCTGCCGACCAAGTATCCAGCATTTCAGTTAACGACAATAAGGCGTCATTCATTTCAGTAGCAGATGGAGTCTCACCCTGTGCGTGAGTCCCTAAAAGCCTAAATGATCTTATAATTAATTCTCTGGCTGTGCCCATCTAAATCCCTTTATATGGTAAGCCTTGAGGCCCCTTTCGAGGCCCCTAAGCAATTTAACTAGATTAACCAGATATGCGGCAAGCCCATTCTGGACGAGCAGCCAACCATCCGTAAATCACATCAAGACGAGTAATGAAGTTATCTTCATTGGCATCGTACTGACGAACTAAACGAACGCTTAATCCAGACTCTTCATCAACAGCGCGAGCTGCCATGTCAACACCCTGAGGCAAGACAAGGTCGGCCATACCTAGAACAAAAGCGTCCTTATGGTAAACCAAGTTAGATGGAGAAACTGTGCTAGCAGCGCCGTGCACTGTAATAGCAGCGTTATCAGCAGGTAGAGCGTCTACAGTTTGCAGAGCACCACTTGTGATGATTGATGGGCTAATGGCGATAGTCTTGGCACCAGAGGTGTCAGAAATATCAGCAGTTACAACAAACTGTTGTAGCTCACCAGTTGATTGCTTAGTCAAAGGGTTAACCTTATAAACGTCAGCAATTGTTAAAACATCACCCTCTTTAAGGTCAGACGAACCTGAAGTCCAGCCATCAGTTACGATAGAGCTAGCACCAGAGGCAGTAGAACCATTCATAAGAGGCGTTCCAGCATAAGCACCTGAAGTGTGAGTGTAAATGTTTTGTAGGCGCTTCCACTCCCCACCAGCAGCTTGACCCATAAGACCACGCTTGTACTGCTTATCAATCTCGCTAGAGCTTTGGAAAAGACCCTTTAGAGCGTCTACGATTTTAGTAGAGGCAGCAGGGTTAATGCCGAAGCAATAGTTCTCATCGTCAGGACCGGCAGACTCAGAAATCTTTTGCTGAGCTTGCAAGTACGTCAAAAGAGCACTTGGAGTTGTTCCTGGAGTACCAACAGCGTTATAAACGCTTTTAGCCTGTGCAAGACCGTCTTGGTCAACTTTGTTAGCAAGAGCAAGGGCTGCTGGCTTAACATATCTATCACTAAACTCATCAATTGTGAGCGTTAGGTCTTTAGAAGAAAAGTTAAGACCAACGTGCTTTTGGCTGCTAAGAGTCAACGTCACGTTCTCTTCAGTAGTGTCTTGACCAGAAAAAGTAGCACCATCAGAAACTGTGTAGCGGTTAGGCTTACGGATTCTGATAGACTGCCCGATCTTGGCACCTTTTTTAGCAAACTCAGATGAGTATTGCTTGTTTACGCTTCTAGTGAAGCCCATGTTATTTTTGAACTGCATTAGAGCTTCTTTAGCAATAATGTCAGGGGTTAAAAATGAACTAGCCATGATTAATATTCCTTATTTTTTAGACATTCGCCATGCCTCATACTCCTTTTGACTCATTTGCATAGGGTCTTTTGTCGCCGTAGCGCCCTTTGCCTTAATCGCCTGGAGTGGCGGCGGTGCCTTAGTAGTTGATTTAGGTTTAGCTTCTTTTTTCTCTTCTTTTGAAGAAGAAACTTTAGCCTCGATCTTACTTTCAAGACGCCCAATTGCCTTAGCTGCTGCCGTAACGCCTAGAGTATTGATGCGATCAAACTCCTCTGGGTCTTGGGCAAGCTCATGCAATAGCTGCGGTCCTAGCTCACTTTCAGTGATAGCCTCTTGTAAAACCATTGATAAAGCGAAGTCGTCCCCGTGATCTTCGAAAAAATCATTGAGAGCCTCATCAAAACCTGGGTTTTCCTCTCTGTAAGCATCAACTCTCTCATTATGTGATTTAAGTCGAACGTCTACAGATTGATTAGCCTTTTCAGCCTCAGCCGCTTCTTTGTACGCCTTAAGCTTTTCCTCAGCTTTAAAGTCAGCCAGCGCTTCCATGTACTCATCATAAGTTTCATAGTCATCGCTAACGGGCTTAGCCGATAGGGCTTTTTGAGAATCATCTTCACTTACTTCGTCATCCGAAGATTTAGAACCTCTGTTTTTAAGAGCCTCTTGCCGCCAATATTCAGCATCGTCTCTCGCTGCTTGAACACGGGCGTTTAGCTTATTAATTCTCTTTTGTATGCCAGATTTTCGTTTTGGCTTTTCCTCTTCGTCACCCTCAGGCTCTTTGTCCTCTTCTTTTTCGTCATCGTCAGACTTTTCGTCCTCTTTTGACTCCTCTTCAGCAGACTTAGTTTCCTCTTGTGACTCTTCTTTTTCTGAAGCATCCGACTCTTCAGCTTTTTCGTCATGTTCCTCAACCACTTGGTCGGTAGACTCGGATTGAGCGCTCTTTTCATCAAACATCTCATTGTATGCTGGATTCATTACGCTCTCTGTCTGTACTCCCATAGTATCCCCTATGTATTAAATCCTGGTGGTGGCCCGCCAGTAGGCTGTTGCATTTGTGCGCTCTGCTCAGAGGCGGTAGTTTGTTCGCGTGAAGCAGAGTTCATTTCTAATCTTTGTTGATTCGCGTCTATCTCTTGCATTTGCTTTTCAAGTAAGACTCGCGAGTCAGCGGCGTCCTGCTTAAGTAATTCTTTCTTAAGGTCAGACTCCATCTTTAATAATTGAATACGCTCTCTAGACTCGAGGTCGTCCATTTTGCTGTCTAATTTGTCCTGAGACTCTTGAAGCTGTTTGCTTAAAGCCTCAACCATTTGACCCATCTCTTCAAGCTTGCCCTGCATTTGTGGGTCTACTTGTTGCTCACCCTCTTCAGCATCTCTCAATTCAGGTGGAAGCATTTTCTTTAAGCGCTCTGAAATCTCAGTAGCTCCAGGCCAATCCATATTGCCAGCAAGCAAGTCACCAATTAACGGCGCTGCGTCTGGATAGATTCTCATAAAGTCTAGGATTGACTCTGTGGCCTCTTGTCTCTTAGTCGCAAAGCTCGGGCCTACATCAACAGCCACGTCATACTTACCGATAGCAAAAGGGCTCATTAATTGGCCACTCTCAGGGTCTACAACCTGCTGAATAACCATTACTTTGTCCTCTTGGTCCTCGCCTATGATTCTCACAGCTCTCTCTGTGTCATAGACAATAGGAATAAGCTCAACAATCTGCTTTCCAATATGCTTAATAGACCTGCTCAAGTTATCCACAAAGTGGAAGTTGGCCGTCTGTGCCTGCATATTTCTGCGCTGAATAGCTACGCCAGAGGTCTCATTAGATTTTTGCCCCAAGGCAGCATCATATATTCCAGTCGTGGCCTTAATATCATCAGCACTTTGAATGCGAGCAGCAGTAATAGCTTGGACATTAGGCTCGCCAAAGTTTCTCTGAGGCGGAGCCAGTGGCTTACCCTCATTGGTCGTAGGATTGTACTCTAGGAACGCATGGTTCTCAGAGTTAGCCGTGGCCCACTTCTTTTCAAAGCCCTTAAATGCGCCTTTAGGGCCTACATAAGGGGCTTTTGGAGCCAAGGCAATAGCCTCAGCCTCGCTCGAAATAAAGTAGTTATGGAGCTTTTGAGAGTCCTTAGAGTGCCTAATTGCACCCTCTAGCACTCTTTTGCCCTCTACCATAATCTCATCACCTAATATTGGGATAATCGGTATCCAGCTACCAGGCCAAACAGTCTTTTCAATAATCTCATAGCCATTGATCTTTACCCAATGAACTACAACCTCAGATGACTTGCGCTCTTTTTTAATGAACTGGTAAGCGTCCTCGGGAACGTCTTTTTTGTTCATTACTTTGCCGTCATCTAACTCAACTAGAGTAATGGGCTTAAACTCTTTATAGAAATACTCGGCAACCCTTACGCCGTCCTTTTTAACCCAGTCAGCATATTGAGCACCAACACCAGCCCAATCGCCCTCGCCAGCCAATTCAGAGTCGCCATATTGGCCCTCATACTCCTCTTTAGTCATGTCCTCATAACAAAAGCCCCAGTTAGCATCACTGCCATCAGGCTCTGTATATGTAGGGTCAAGTCTGCAAGAGAATTGGTTAGGAACGCGCT
>CBDUPS010000062.1:0-7504 GCA_965369155.1 uncultured Spongiibacteraceae bacterium | reverse complement strand
ACGGATAACCCCTGAAAACTCATTTTTTAGTTTCTCTTCCGCCGGGTCAACTATCACCTGGCTTTGCTCACCAAAAACATACTCTTCAATTTCGATAAAACCATACATATCGCTTTGATAGATTTGCGCCGCATACACTTCGTAAACTTGATTTTGATTGTAAAAAACAACCTTATAAAGCCTGTCAGACATCTCGTTACACCACAAAATAAAAACCAATGCGTATGATACCACCGCTTAAGTTAGCGAACACCCTTTGCAGTAATGAGAACAGATGTATTTTTTAGAAATATTAATAGGAAAGCGTTATAATCTCCGCTTTATCCCTCATGTAAGAGTAAGCAAAAAAACCTTACTCAAGGCTAGTTATTTTTTATGGCAAAAAAGCTCTATATTAAAACCCACGGTTGTCAAATGAACGAGTACGATTCAAGTCGTATGGGGGATTTGCTGGGGGAAACCCATGCATTAGAAATAACTGACAACCCTGAAGATGCGGATGTTTTACTTTTAAATACGTGCTCTATTCGTGAAAAAGCACAAGAAAAAGTATTTCACCAGCTGGGGCGTTGGCGTAACTTAAAAGAGAAAAACCCTAACCTTATCATTGGGGTAGGTGGCTGCGTGGCTAGCCAAGAAGGTGATGCCATCTCTAAGCGCGCCCCTTTTGTTGATTTGATCTTTGGGCCTCAAACCCTGCATCGCCTCCCTGAGATGATCAAACAAAAACAAAAAAATGGCGTTACCGTGGTTGATGTCAGTTTTCCTGAGATTGAAAAATTTGATCGCCTTCCAGACCCCTCAGTAAACGGCCCCAGTGCCTTTGTTTCTATTATGGAAGGTTGTAGTAAGTATTGTACTTTTTGTGTGGTGCCTTACACCCGTGGTGAAGAAGTTAGCCGCCCCTTTGATGATGTGTTAACCGAAATTGCTATATTGGCTGAAAAAGGCGTAAGAGAAGTAAATCTATTAGGCCAAAATGTAAACGCTTACCGTGGTAAAAATCATTTAGGTGAGGTTATCGACTTTGCTGAGCTACTTACCTATGTAGCTGCTATTGCTGGCATTGATCGTATTCGCTACACCACCTCTCACCCAGTAGAATTTAGTGATGCCCTTATTGATGTTTATGCTAGCGTTCCTGAGTTAGTAAACCACTTACATTTGCCAGTACAAAGTGGCTCTGATCGCATTTTGATGCAAATGAAACGTGGCCACACCGCCATTGAGTACAAATCAAAAATTCGCCGCCTGCGGCAACATCGCCCCACTATTAGCTTATCTTCAGATTTTATTATTGGTTTTCCCGGGGAAACCGACCAAGATTTTGAAAAAACCATGAACCTGATTCAGTCAGTAGGCTTTGATCAATCCTTTAGCTTTATTTATAGCCCACGTCCGGGCACTCCTGCGGCAGAATTACCTGATGACGTATCGCTTGAGGTAAAAAAACAGCGCTTAAGTATTCTACAGGCTCGAATTAACCAACAGGCTCAAGACATCAGTCGCAAAATGGTGGGTACAGAACAAAACCTACTCGTTACCGGCTTGTCGAAAAAAGATCCTGGAGAGCTACAAGGGCGCACCGAAAATAACCGTGTAGTTAATTTTAGAGGAGACACCGCCTCTATTGGTGGTTTTGCTACCGTTACCATTACCGAAGCGCTGCCTAACTCGCTACGGGGAATGGTGGCTAACCTACCATGACACAAATAGAAGTGACCACTAACAACAAAACGTTATTACTCGAACCCGAAGATGCCCAGCGCCTTGCAACGCTTTGTGGGCCAATGCATGAGAACATTCAGCAGCTAGAAAAACGCTTACACATAAAAATACACCACCGCGGTAATCGCTTTACCCTCGAAGGCAATGACGCCAACATCACCATGGGTGCACGTATTTTAGAAAAACTGTACTGGGAAACCCGTCAAGGTGAGGCTTTATCTGCTGAAAAAGTGCACCTGTACTTGCAGCAATCAAGCCGTGAATTAGACCAACACGCAGCACCTAGTAAACCCTCTAGCGCAATCAGCACTTACAAATTGGTTGTACAACCCCGTGGTGCGCACCAACAATCTTATGTTGAAGCCATTAGAGCCAATGACATTAATTTTGGTATAGGTCCTGCTGGCACAGGAAAAACATGGTTAGCGGTTGCCTGTGCAGTTGAAGCCCTAAAACTCGAACGAATTGAACGTATTCTCCTTGTACGCCCCGCCGTTGAAGCTGGAGAAAAACTAGGCTTTTTACCCGGTGACTTAAGCGAAAAAATAGACCCTTACCTACGACCTTTATACGATGCCTTATACGAAATGATGGGCTTTGATGCAGTGACCAAACTGATTGAGCGCAATATTATTGAGGTCGCTCCACTGGCGTACATGCGCGGCCGCACCTTAAATTATTCGTTTATCATTTTAGATGAAAGCCAAAATACCACCGAAGAACAAATGAAGATGTTTTTAACCCGCATTGGCTTTGGCTCTACCGCCGTAATTACCGGTGATATTACCCAAACCGATTTACCCAAACATGCCGGCTCAGGCTTAGTACAAGCCAGCAAAATTCTCAAAGATATTGACGGTATCAGCTTTACGCATTTTTCCTCTAAAGATGTTATGCGCCACCCCTTAGTACAGCGCGTTGTTGAGGCTTACGAGGCTCACAGTGATCAGTTAAATGACTACCGAAATAAAAACAACGCTGGCAAAAAGGCATGATCACCATTGACTGGCAAATTGAGCTAAAGCACCCATCAATGCCTAAAGCAAGCATACTAGAGCCTTGGGTAATGCAAACCATACAACAGCACCAAGATGATGCCGAGCTAACCATACGCATTGTAGATATTGAGGAAATAAGCCTACTCAACCAACAGTACCGTGGTAAAAGTGGTGCCACTAATGTGCTGTCTTTTCCTGCGGATCTTCCTGAACATATTGATATCCCGTTACTAGGTGACATCGTTATTTGCGCTCCTGTTGTTGCCGAAGAAGCCACAATACAAAATAAAACACCCGCCGCACACTGGGCACATATTATTACCCACGGGGTTTTGCATTTATTAGGTTATGATCATATTGATGAACACGATGCCGCAAAAATGGAAGCCCTAGAAACCCAATTGATAACCTCTTGGGGGTTTGCTGAACCCTACCGTCTTATCGAATAATGATACCTACATTAAAGCGATACAATAGCCCTTGGATTAACCCAGAAAATTAACTTATCATTGCCATAATGGATGATATCAGCCATTGTTTTAAACCACTCAACCAGCGAGTTACACCACAGAATGAATGACGAGCCCCACAGTAGAAAGGCGGAAGCACCAGCCTTGCTTTCGCAGATAAAAAACCTATTCTCTCGCAAAGCTGAAAACCGCGAAGACTTATTAAAAATTCTCCAATCGGCCGATGAAAACTGTCTTATCGGCAAAGAAGCTATGGGCATTATTGAGGGCGCACTGCAGGTATCCGACCTACAAGTTAGGGAGTTTATGGTACCCAAAGCCCAAATGGCGAGCATTAGCATTCAAGACAGCCCCAAAGATATTCTCCATCAAGTGATTGAATCGGGTCACTCTCGTTTTCCTGTGGTTAACCCGGTTAAGGACGAAGTTATTGGTGTGTTACTTGCCAAAGATTTACTACCCTTATCTCTTGAGGCTAACTTAGATAATTTTGATATTCACTCTCTAATACGCAGTGTGACCTTTGTACCCGAAAGCAAACGCCTTAATGTATTACTTACCGAGTTTCGACAAACCCGCAATCACATGGCCGTGGTTATTGATGAATACGGCAATACTGCCGGCCTTATTACCATTGAAGATGTGCTAGAAGAAATTGTTGGGGATATTGAAGACGAACATGATGATGAAGCCGAGCATTACATAAAAGCTTTATCAGATCTGTCTTATAACGTCAGCGCCTTAACCCCTATCGAGCATTTTAACCAATACTTTGACGTTGATTTTAATGAGTCGGATTACGATACTATTGGTGGCTTTGTTATTAATACATTTGGTTATTTACCTAAAAAGAATGAAGAGATTACCATTGATGGCGCGCTCCACTTTCGAGTATTAAGTGCAGACTCTAGACGGTTATTACACTTACGTTTAACACGCCTTGTGACTGATGAAACCGTTTAAACTCCCTCTACATTCGTTTGTTTTACGCTCAATACTCGCTGCAACTGCCGGAGGGCTAATTACCCTCTCCCTAGCCCCATTAAAATGGTGGCCCAGTGCTATTTTAGCGTTATTTTTATTGCTGCTTGTTTTAAAAAATACGCCTAAAAAACAAGGGATATTGATTAGCGTTATCTTTAGTGCCACCTTATTTACTACGGGGTGTTCTTGGGTTTTTCATAGTATTCATACCTATGGTAATGCCTCGGTTTTTTTAGCCTCATTACTCACGGCTCTTTTTTGTTTAACGCTTACCTTATGTTTTTTACCCTTCCTTGTGCTGTGGCACCGGTTTTTCTCCCATTCAACCGTAGGCATATTGCTAGGCTTTCCTGCCTGCTGGGTACTAGGGGAATGGTTCCGTAGCTGGTTTTTAACCGGTTTCCCTTGGCTTTATGTTGGTTATAGCCACACCGAATCCCCACTATTTGCTTGGGCGGCGGTAACCGGTGTGTTTGGTTTATCGTGGATTAGTGCCTTCACTGCAGCGGTTATCTTTGATGGCTATCAGCAGAAAAAAGCTAAAACCCTTCCCTTACTGGCTCTCATTATTATTTGGGGGGCAGCATTGCCTCTGCAGGCTATTAACTGGACAACCCCTGTGGCACAAGTGAGTTCTTTCTCTAATGCCAACAGCACTCAGTCTGCACCCTCAACCCAGGTATCTGTGGCTTTGGTGCAAGGGGTTATTCCCCAACAACTTAAATGGGATAAAAGTTATGCTGAAACTAACAAGCAGCGCTATCTTTCGTTATCCAAACCTTACTGGGGCAATCAAATTATTTTATGGCCAGAAACCGCCATTACTGAGTTTCCACAACAGGCTGAAGAGTACATTGAAAGCCTCACCATAAAAGCACAAAATAACAACACCACATTAATTACCGGCATTCCAACGCTTAGTCGACACAATAACTCCGTTACCTATCACAACAGCATTATGGCCTTAGGAGTGGGTGCAGGTACTTATAACAAGGCCAAGTTAGTCCCCTTTGGAGAGTACCTACCCTTAGAGAAAACCCTTAGGGGCTTAATTGATTTTTTCGATCTGCCTATGTCGCAATTTAGTGCTGGCTCAAACCAACAACCGCTGTTAACCGCCGGAGATTGGTTGGTATCGCCCTCTATTTGCTATGAAATCGTCTATCCCAGTTTTGTGGCACAAAGAGCACAATCTGCTAACTTTTTAGTCACCATTAGCAACGACACATGGTTTGGTGAAACACTAGGGCCTAAGCAGCATTTACAAATGGCTCAGATGCGGGCGATTGAAACAGGACGTTATCTCTTACGGGGAACCAATGATGGAATTTCTGCCATTATTAACCCCGATGGGAAAATACTCGAACAATCTACCCGATTTAAACAAGAAGTGATTATCGGCATGATCGAGCCAAGACGTGGGTTAACCCTGTATATGCAGTGGCTTAACTACCCGGTATTACTGTTAATTTTTATCTCGCTATGGCTGGGTTTACGGCAACGTCATCTAAAGCCGTAGCATGTGTGTTTAGCGTAAAAAAACACCTATTAAAAGTCTTCTTCCCCAAAAGAATCAGGCTCTTTTTGGCCGCCGCCTACGGCCAACCGCGCATTACAGGCAGTCACGTCAGGCAAATAACGCAAATAATGACTGAGTAAATCGTTTTTAGCCTTTTTAAGTAATTTTGGGTTATCCGACGCCCATAGCAACTGAGAGCTTGCCTCAATCAAAGGGGCATCCATAACTTGAGCACAAGGGTGAAAAGTAAGCTCTGCTTGAGTCAATTCATCTGTGGTTATTTCAGGGGAATAAAGCATCACTTGCCGACCTTCTGGAAAAAATGACACATCAACTATCGCATCATCATTAAGATCTCTTGCGCAAACCTGATAAAAGAAATAGCGGCCACAATACTCACTAACCGGTGTATTCTCGGGCATTATTTCTTGCTGTTTTGCTGAGCTACAACCTATCAGAGCTGTACAAAAAATGAACAAAAAACAGACTCTACGCCACATAAATCCTTGCATTGACTACTAACCATTAAAAAAATTTGGCTCATTTTGCCATAAATTCCCCTCGAAAGAGAGATAAGCAACACTTTTACAAACAATTATTGGTAATACGCTTAAGCGGTGGTATCATACTCCTCGTCTGATGAATAGTTCGTAAGTTTTTGTTTTTTGTTACACTAAAGAGAGCTCTTCGCTACATTGCCTCTTACCAAGTCCACTGTACTGTGAAGCACCTTCCGATGTTGTTGCACCAACAAAGCCACAAACTTCAGACAATTATTAATACAACTATTGGAAAATTTAGGAGAAATACCCATGGCCACTGGTACAGTGAAATGGTTCAACGATAAAAAAGGCTTTGGCTTTATTACTCAAGACAACGGCGAAGCGGACGTATTCGTTCACTTTCGTGCTATCAGCGGTGACGGATTTAAAACCTTAACCGAAGGTCAGACCGTTACTTTTGATGTAGAAGAAGGTCCAAAGGGTTTACAAGCAGCCAACGTAATCGCTGAGTAAATCTGCACAATTAAAAAACCCGCCTCAGAAATGTTGGCGGGTTTTTTTATGGAAAAAATTAACTAAATTCTTAATTTTTTTAGAATAAATAAATTTATATATCACCCATTAATTGATACCACAACATCCCTAACATTTCGTGCCAAATAATGGTGCTTTTGTTTAATGACGCAGCCCGAGGAATCCAACCCATGCCTTTAGGTGTTGTTCCTATATCATCAAAAATACGTGTCGCTGCGGGTATTACAATAAAGCCTTGTTTTGTAAAAACGGCTTTACTCCTTGGCATGTGCCACCCTTGAGTGATTAATAATATTCTAGGGCTCTCACCAAACTCCGGCTGCAACATTTTATAAGTAAACGCCGCATTCTCCGCCGTTGTTCTTGATTGATTATCAACCCAACGAGCTTTTACGTTATAGCGCTGCAGCCAGTTTTGCATCACTTGCCCATCAGTGGGCCCTTGATCAAACACCACACCGCCGGTTAACAAAATAGGTAGGTTTGTTTTTTTATGCACGGTAAAGGCGTAATCAATTCGCTCTAAACTATAATGCCCAGGCATCGCGGCACCAAACTCGGGTGCGGGAAAATAACGTCCACCACCTAACACCACAATGGCATCAGCCGCTTGGTGTTTTAACTGTTCTTCAGCAATAGCGTTAGGCCACTGCCAATAGGCCTGTAAATTATTAGCCACCCAAGGTGTTGCCAATAAATACAAAGATAAAAGGGAACTCCCTAATAAAGTAAAAGATATTTTTTTGTATTTTTTATAAAGAATAAAAG